>JBGPVO010000035.1:0-8901 GCA_041491705.1 Verrucomicrobiia bacterium | reverse complement strand
GTGTGGATCTTCCTGTTCCCAACATTGTACCTTTTGCCGGGCAAATGAACTGGATGGAGACACCATGAGCGATACGCATCACGAAGACGTCCACAGTCACGTCAAGACCTACATCAAGGTCTTCGCGGCACTAGCGGTTGGCACCATCGTCACGGTACTGGCTTCCAACATTCACTTGGGAATCATCCTGGGCATTCTCGTGGCGTTGATCATTGCCACGGTCAAAGGATCATTGGTGGCGGGCTTCTTCATGCACCTGGTTGCCGAGCGAAAGGTCATCTATTGGGTGCTGGTGCTCACCGCCACGTTTGTGGTGGTGATGGTCGGATTGATTATGTTCAGCCACCACGACCAACAAGGGCGTCAACAGGGCATTTTCGCCGTCCCGGCGGGACACGTGCCGGTGCACCATGGCGAGACGCCCACTGAAACTCACAAGGAGTGACCATGTCACTGAAGGCATTCCACATCTTCTTCATTACGATCTCGGTGTTGCTGTGCCTCGGTTTCGGCGCGTGGTGTCTTAACTCGGACTACACGCATGGACGCACCGCGTATGCGATTGCGGGGTATGTTTCTTTCGGATTGGGCCTTGTGCTGGTGCTCTACGAAATCGTGTTTCTCAAGAAGTTCAGAGAAATTGACAAGGGCTAACGCTATGAGGAAATCTCAGCAATTCAGGGTTCTGCTGACAGCCGCGACGGTGACGCTCGTTATGGCGTTGCCGCGCGTGTTGCTCGCGTGCGCGGTTTGCTTCGGCGCACCCGATGCAGCGCAGACACGGGGGATGAACCTCGGTATCATTACCATGCTCGGCGTTACAGGTGTGGTGCTCGGGGGATTCGGCGGCATGATCTTTTGCTTTGCGCGGCGCGCGCGCCGACACAACTCAGAACTGACGCCCTGACGGTCGTAGCGAAAAGGACTGAACCATGTTGCAAAAGATTCTCGGATTACCAATCAACGCCTCCGAGCAGGGGGCGCGGGTCGATCATTTGATCTTGTATGTGCACATCCTCATGGTCGTGCTGTTCGTGGGATGGATTGCGTTCTTTCTCTACACGATCTTTCGCTTCCGCAGGGGCAAGCACCCGAAGGCCGATTACACAGGTGTAACGACCCATGCTTCGTCGTATCTGGAGGCGACGGTGGCCGTCATCGAAGTCGCGTTGTTGGTGGGCCTGTCGATTCCATTCTGGTCGTGGAAGGTCAGCGCATTCCCGACGGAGTCGAACACGGTGCACGTGCGTGTCATCGCCCAGCAGTTCGCGTGGAACATCCACTATCCTGGACCCGATGGCGTCTTTGGCCGTACGGACATCAAGTTGGTCGATGAACAAACGAATCCGATTGGGCTCGACCGCAAGGGCGATCCGCGCGCCAAGGACGACATCGTCACGCTGAACCAGCTGCACCTGCCCGTCAATCGTCCCGTGATCATTGAGATCACCACAAAGGATGTAATCCATAGTTTCTTCCTGCCGGTCATGCGCGTGAAGCAGGACGCCGTGCCTGGCATGCTCATTCCCATTCATTTCGTCCCCACGAAAACGTCCGATCAGATGCGCGAGGAGTTGGCGATGACGATCACACTGCCCACGACCAAAAGTCTGGACTCCTATGTCGCGATGGAAGATTACCAGGCCAAAGACGGATCCGTTCTGGTGAAAAAGGGCCGCGCTATCAGTGGCGATGCCGCAACCAGGCTTGTCGAGAACGGTGTCACGGCAGTTCGTATCGGCCCCCGCTATCCCGCTGAGATTGCCTGCGCACAACTCTGTGGCCTCGGCCATTACCGCATGAGGGGCTTCCTCACCGTTGACACCGAGCAAGAATACGCGGCGTGGGTCAAGGATCAGGAGGACTCGCTGGAAGAGTAGTCGAAGCCGGTCGCGGCGTGCGTTGAATGAAATGAACAAGTACCCCAATCGCTGGCTGCATCGTTTCGCCTGCCTCGTGGCATTCGCGACCTTCATACTCATTGTGGCGGGTGCGAGCGTGACCAGCCACCGGGCTGGTTTGGCTGTGCCGGATTGGCCGACGACCTACGGCGAGTTCATGTTCTCGTTTCCGATGTCGAAGTGGGTCGGCAACATCTTCTACGAGCACGGGCATCGTCTCATCGCAAGCACGGTCGGGATCTTGACCGTCATCCTGGCGATTTGGATCGTACGCGTGGAACCACGCCGCTGGGTGCGCCGTCTCGGCATCGCTGCCCTGGCCGTCGTGATCGCACAAGGCGTGCTCGGCGGTCTGACCGTCAAATTCATGCTTCCACCGTCTATTTCCATCGCCCACGCCAGTCTGGCAGAAGCATTCTTCTGTATCACGGTGGCCCTGGCGTTTGTCACTTCGGGGAAATGGGGGCAGCCGTTGCCCGCCGCGGTGGTCCCCAACGCCAGGCTGGTGCAGCGGTTCGCATTTGCATCCACGGCCGCTGTTTACGCGCAGATCATCCTCGGGGCGGCCATTCGTCATGCTGAGTCGGGACTCTTCCTGCATATCGTCGGGGCCATCGCGGTCTTCGGGTGTGTTATCGGGTGCCTGTTCGTGGTGCTGTTCACCGTAAAGCAGCGGGGATTTCTGCGTCACACGATTTTGTTGCTCTGCCTGGTCACCGCCCAGATTGCAGTGGGTCTGGCGACCATGATGGTGCGCGTGCCAAAGAATGTGGAGGGACAGATGTCGGCGGCCCAAACGCTCGTGCCGACCGCGCATCTGGCGCTTGGAGCGCTGATTCTGGCCACGAGCCTGGGAATTACCTTGAAAACCTATCGCTTTCTCGCAGCTCCCCGGGAGGAGCCGGCGATGCCGTTTGCGGCGGGAGCGATCTCGTGAGAAACATGCGCGCCTATGTCGAGTTGGTGAAGCCGCGCATCCTCTTGATGGTGCTGGTTACGACGACGATTGGTTATTTTCTCGGCGCGAAGGGAATTCATCCATTGTCGACACTCTGTCTGACGCTACTCGGCGTCGGTTGTGCGACAGGCGGTTCGGCGGCGCTGAACAATTACCTGGAGCGTGAGGTGGATGCCCGGATGGAGCGCACGCGCCGCCGAGTGTTGCCGGCGGGGGTCATCCAACCGTCAAGCGCGTTGGGCTTCGGCATCAGCCTCGTGTTGCTCGGATTGTTCCTCTTGGTTTGGGCCGTCAATCTGCTTACGGGTTTCCTCGTGTTGCTCGCGGCGTTTCTATATGTGCTGGTATACACACCCATGAAACGATTGACGTGGCTCAACACGACCTTCGGCGCGATTCCCGGCGCGATACCGCCCATGTGCGGCTGGGCCGCGGCAACGGGACGGCTCGATTCCGGCGCCTGGGTGCTTTTCTTGATTCTCTTCGCGTGGCAACATCCGCATTTCTACGCCATCGCGTGGATGTTCAAGGACGACTACCGTAATGCCGGGTTCAAGATGCTGCCTGTTGTTGACCCGAGCGGTGTCAGTACATTTCGCCAAACGATGCTGTTTTCCACGTTGTTGCTCGGCGTGTCGGTCCTGCCCACGGTCATCGGCATGACGGGGAAGGTGTATTGCGTCGGAGCGCTCGCGATGGGGTTCGCGTTGCTGGCGGTCGGCGCGTTGTTCACCCGGACAAAATCCGTTCTTGACGCGCGCCGCTTGCTCAAAGCCTCGGTTGTGTATCTTCCGCTGCTCTTACTCCTGATCATCGTCGACGCCGGCCTCTAGGAGCTGACTGATATGGGCGACTCTCTTCTCGTGGTTGAAGCGCTGACGCACCGCTACGGCGAACGCATCGCGCTCAACAGGGTCGGCTTTGAAGTCGCCAAGGGCGAGATCTTCGGCTTGCTTGGCCCGAACGGCGGCGGCAAGACAACGCTCTTTCGCATTCTGAGCACGCTCGTAGCGCCGAGCGAAGGAAGCGTGCACATGTTTGGCATTGATGTAGTGCGCGACCAGAACGAAATCCGCCGGCGCATCGGCGTGGTGTTCCAGGCGCCGAGCCTCGATCGCAAATTGACCGTGTTGGAGAACCTGCGTCATCAGGGCCATCTGTACAATCTTCGCGGACGGGACCTGCAGTCGCGGATTGACAGGTTGCTCGCGCGCTTCGGTATGGCCGACCGCAAGGGTGATCTGGTCGAAACGCTTTCGGGCGGACAGCGACGACGCGTTGAATTGGCCAAGGGGCTGTTGCACAAGCCTCAGGTGCTGCTGCTCGACGAGCCCAGCACGGGACTGGATCCACGCGTGCGGCGTGAGTTGTCGGACTATCTGGAGCAGTTGCGCGACGAGGACGGAGTGACGATTCTGTTGACAACACATTTGATGGAGGAAGCGGATCGCTGCGACCGTCTGGCCATTCTCGACCGCGGCCAACTCGTCGCTCTCGACACGCCGCAGCGGTTGAAAGAGCAGATCGGCGGCGACGTGATTTCGGTGGAAACGCGACAGCCGCAGCCCCTGGCCGAGCAGATTGGCAAACGTTTCAACATCGAGGCGCGCGTGCTGGAGGGCAGTGTGCGCATCGAGCGGACCAACGGACACAGGTTCATCACGGAACTTGTCGAAGCGTTTCCGGGGCAGATTGACGCCGTTAGCGTCCATAAGCCGACCTTGGAAGACGTGTTCATCCATTTGACCGGGCATCGATTCGAAGGAGATGTCACGTGAGCGACTCACAGGGCAATTACTTTGTTCTTCCCGCGGTCACGCTCTGGTGGCGTGAGATGGTGCGGTTTTTCCGTCAGCGCGACCGAGTGGTGGGCGCGTTGGCGACGCCAATTGTTTTCTGGCTGCTGCTTGGGTTCGGTTTGGGGAGATCGTTTAAAACTCCCAGCGCCCCGGAGGGGCACGGCTATTTGGAATACTTCTACGCCGGCACGTTGGTAATGATTTTGTTGTTCACTGCGATCTTCTCGACCATCTCGGTCATTGAAGACCGCCGCGAAGGCTTTTTGCAGGCGGTGCTGGTGGCGCCCGTGGGACGATTTGCCATCGTGCTGGGAAAGATTCTCGGGGGCACGACGCTCGCATTTGTGCAAGGGTTGGTGTTTCTGGTTCTGGCGCCGCTGTTGGGACTGCATTTGGGCGCGGCATCGTTTGCGTGGCTGATGGTCGTCATGTTCCTGATTTCCTTCGCCTTGACCGGACTGGGATTTGTTATCGCCTGGCAGATGAGTTCAACGCAAGGCTTCCATGCGATCATGAATTTGTTTTTGATTCCACTGTGGCTCTTGTCCGGTGCTGTATTTCCCTCTGAAGGCGCGCCGACCTGGCTTGGCTGGGTGATGAAGGTCAACCCGCTCAGCTACGGAGTGACGGCATTGCGGGAGGGATTGTACTGGACGCTGCCCCATCCTGACGCGATGGTCGATCTGGCCGTAACCGCAATCTTTGCCGTGGGCATGTTTGTGTTGTCGCTTTGGGCGGCGCAGCGGACGACCCGGGGGGATCTGCAATGAAGGTCAGGACGATCCTGAACATCGGCGTGGCCAGCATCTTTGCCATTGTGGTGGGCACGGTTTTGATGATCGTCGCTCGCGGGTTGCCGGTGAAGGCCTCGGCGATGGAGGTGCCCGTGATCGGCTCGGTGCCGGAGTTCTCATTGACGGAGGCCAACGGCGCGACCGTGCGGCGCGCGGATTTGCTCGGTAAGGTGTGGGTTGCGAGTTTCTTGTTCACCCGCTGCGGTGAGGCCTGCCCAATGATGATGCGACATGAAGTGCGCCTCCAGACGGACCTGCCGCTACGCGACGACTTGCGGCTCGTGAGCTTCTCGGTTGATCCAGTTTGGGACACCCCGAAGGTGTTGACGGATTACGCGCACACGTTCGGCGCGGACCAAGGCCGATGGCTGTTCCTCACCGGCGACAGGAAGCAGATTTATCACCTGACAATTGACGGCTTTCGATTGGCGACGCAAGGCGCCGATCCCGCGAAGGAGATGCCAATCCTGCACAGTACGAAGCTGGTGTTGGTGGATCGCCACGGCGCGATTCGCGGGTACTACGACAGCACGGACGAAAACGAGTTGCGGAAACTCATTCGCGACGTGCGGCAGGTGTTGGCGGAGCGATCATGATCAACGTATCGGGATTGCCCGCCGTCAATGCCACGCTGAACGCGACGAGTGCCGTGTTTCTCGGTCTCGGTTACTGGTGCATTCGCCAGAAACGCGTGACCGCACACCGCGCGTGCATGATGGTGGCGGTGGTGGTGTCGGTGCTGTTCCTGATTTCGTATCTGACCTATCACGCGCTGGTAGGCAGGAAACTTTTTCCGGGACATGGATTGGCCAAGCCGGTATACGACATCATCTTGCTTACCCACACCGTGCTGGCGATGTTCGTGGCCCTCTACATGGCTCCCGTGACATTGTATCGCGCGCTGCGCGAACGATTCGACCGTCACAAGATGATTGCGCGCTGGACGTTGCCGATCTGGTTTTACGTGTCGGTGACGGGCGTGATCATCTATTTCATGCTCTACCACTGGTATGCGCCTGCGTAAGCCGATCCCATTGCTGGCGCTTGCGGCGCTCGTGACATTGGCCTCGACCGTGGCTGGTGCGGAGAGTGGCGAAGGCGTCATTTCGGGGACAGTCCGGCTGGTTGGCCCCGTGCCCGGCATTCCCACCGTCCTGCCACAGGCAGATTTCGATACATGCGGGAGTGAGGCGCGCCCGACGCAGTCCCTGTCATTGGGCGCAAGCCAAACCGTGCGCAACGCCATCATCTACCTGGCGGGTTACGCGCCGAACAGTGCCAACCACGCGACAAACGACGCGGTCATTCTCGATCAACGCCATTGCGAGTTTGTCCCGCGCATCCAGATCGCGCGTAGCGGCGCACCGTTGATTCTAAGGAACAGTGACCCTGTGTTGCACGTCGTGAGTATCGATTCGATGAGCGGCACGAACGGGCAACACACCCTGCTCAGGGCCGCAACGCCGTACGCTGGCTACGAGAAAACCTATCAGCTGGCGAACTTTCGCGAGCCCACACTGTTACAGGTGACTTCCGGCAATGGCCACGAATGGATGGCGGCCTACATTGCCGTGCTGCCGCATCCGTGGGCCGCGCTCACGGACGAGAATGGAAGGTTCACGCTGCGCAACGTGCCTGCGGGCATACAGAAAATCTACGCCTGGCACGAGGTCCTCGGCACCATGACGCGGGAAGTGAAACTCAACGGCAGCCGGACGGCCACTGTGGATTTCGAGTATGTAGTGAAGAAGTAGGGAAGGCGTTCACAGCCTGCCCTCGCAGCGACGTTGGGATTCACGCGCCAGTTTGGCGTTGTTGGTCTGGCCCAGCGCTTCGAAACATTCCGCCAGGGCGCGCCAGATGTCGGGGTCTTCGACGTCGTGCACTGCCAGCGGCCGCAGAACAGTGATGGCCTCGCGCCGATGATCTTCGTTGATGTATGCGTAGGCCAGATTCTTGCGACCGGGAATGCCATACGGCGCGATTTCGACAGCTCGTTGTCCGTGCTTGATCGCCTCGTCGAATTCCTTGCGGCTGGTGTACCAGACCGTGAGGTTCACATGCGCGGGCAGGCAATTGGGGTTTTCTTGTAAGGCGTTGAGGAACAGTGTTTCGGTATTGGACCAAACTGCAGTCCGTCGATTTGACAGGAAGACCAGGCCGGCGACGATGACGGCAGCCACTCCGCACAAGGCAACCCGCGCTGCCGAGTTATGCACCGAAGCGATGGCACACACAATGGCCATGCTTACGGGCACCGCCAGTCCGATCAACGCCACGTATGAATAACGGTCGGCAACGACATGAATACCCACGGGAACCAGGCCGATGGTTGGTGAAAGCGCGATGACATAGAAGAGCCACGATGGCAGCAACGCAGGCCACCGACGACGGACCGCAACGGCCAGCGCCGTGATAAGCGCGAACGTTACGAGGTACCCAAAGCCGACAAAAACGTTCCAATGCATTTCGTCGAAGGTCGGGTAGACCGCCGAGAGGTGGAACGGCCAGAAAAACTTCCTCACGTAGAACAGAGAGCAGTACCCGACCAGCCCCGCGCGCGCCCACAGCGGAATGATTTCGGGAGTCGCCACCGTCTCACCCTTGCCGCCGGCTTGGGCAAGGAAGGTGACCGCTGTAACGATCAGGCTGACGACAAAGAACGGGATTTTCTCCTCCCATGCCTTGCGTTTCGCGAGCGCATGGTCGATGAGAAGCAAGACGGCGGGAAACGTGACCGCCGCGGATTTGGAAAGCGCAGCCGCAACGAAAAGGCCAAAGCACACCCAGTAGTCCGATCGTTTATGACCGTCCAGCCAACGCCAATACAGGATAAGCGCGCACAGGTAGAAGAAGGCGAACAACACATCCTTGCGCTCCGTTGCCCAGGCGACCGACTCCACCCGCAGTGGGTGAATGCCGAAAATTGCCGCGGTCAAAAGCGCCGCCGCGGTCGCCTGTTCATATCGACCGCGCAGGGCTTTTCGCACAAGCACCAACACCAGCAGGGTGTTTGCAAGGTGCAGCAGGAGGTTCGTGAGGTGATACCCAAACGGGTCGCGACCCCAAATTTGGTAATCGATGGCGTAGGAGAGCCATGTGAGCGGGCAATACAACTTCGCGATCGGTCTTGTGAACATGACGCGCACGTTCTCGAAGGACACGGCACGGATGGTGGCGTTACGCGTGATGTGGCTGGTGTCGTCCCATTCGACGAATTGTCCTTGCAGCCCACGTACGTGGGCGACCAACGTCAGCGCGAGGACAAGGATTGCGCCCAGCCAAAGTTTGGTGGACTCAGAGCGCTCGTTCATGCCCATGGGCGCGGGCACTAGGCGAGGTTGGCGGAGACAAGCTGGCTGACGAGGCGGTTGTCGGCGCGGCCCGCGACCTTGGTCTGAACGGCCTTCATTACCTTGCCCATGTCGGCCCTGGTCGTGGCGCCCAGT
>JBGPVO010000034.1:0-9024 GCA_041491705.1 Verrucomicrobiia bacterium | reverse complement strand
CCACCACACCACTCAGCCCGGCCGGCACTATGCTTTCGCCATATCCGTTGATCCCCCACGCCACGACCGTGCCGTCGGACTTCAGCGCCAGACTGTGGTAGTATTTTGCCGCGACGGCCACCACACCGCTCAGCCCGGACGGCACCGTGCTTTCGCCGTCGTCGTTGTACCACCACGCTACGACTGTGCCGTCGGATTTGAGCGCCAGACTGCGCCATTCTCCCGCAGCAACGGCCACCACGCCACTCAGCCCGGCCGGCACCGCGCTTTCGCCAGAGCCGTTGCCTCCCCACGCCACGACCGTGCCGTCGGATTTGAGCGCCAGACTGTGCCATTCTCCCGCGGCAATCGCAGTGAACCGTGTTCCCGGATAGACGACGGGCATCACAGTGCCGCCCCATTGGTAAACGTGTCCGGCCAAGGTTGTTCCCGCGATCGCGGATAGACAGAGGCTGTATATGATCGCGGTCACAAGGGAAAAATTTTTCAGCTTCACGATTTGTCGCTTCAATTCCTAGCCTCGCGCACACGTGGCACTCTGGAGCCCAAGAAGAAAGGCCCCTACGGGGTGATGGGCAAGTTTATGGGCCATCGGAGTTCCGATTGCAAGGTATTTCTGCCGGGGGATGAATTCAGAATTCAGGAGCCAGGAATCAGGAGACGGCAACTTCACGCGAACCACAGTGACACGGCGGTCACGGAGTCAGAGCGGATGCCTCGCCCCGATCTCGGAATCGGGGTAAAGAGAGGCACCCTACCAATCAGCGGCAGCGGGCTGGGCCAGCCCGCCCTACCAACGACAGGCGGCGCGCTCAGTGGGCAAGCCCTACCAACGGTGAGCATGCCCTACCAACGACAGGCGGCGAACCAGACGATTCGGCGCTCATAGAGCGCCGCTACAGCAACGCACCTAGACCGTGAACGGATGCACCTTGTCGGGATCGACGTTCAAATCCTTGATCGCCTGCGCGACCACGCTCATCTCGATCTCGCCCTTCTTCGCCAGAGAATAGAGCGTGGCGATGACGGTGCATTCGGCGTCGATCTCGAAGAAGCGGCGCAGGTTCTCGCGCGTGTCGCTGCGGCCAAAGCCGTCCGTCCCCAGCGTGTCGAGTCCGCCGGGCACCCACGGCGCGATTTGGTCGGGCACAAGCTTGATGTTATCCGACACAGCCACAAACACGCCCCGCTCGCCTTCCAGAACCGTCTGCAAGTATGATTTTCGCTGCGGCTCTGTCGGATGGAACATGTTCCAGCGACTCGTGCGCTGCTGGTCGGTCTTGAGCAGCTTGTAACTCGTCGCGCTCCACACATCGACCGAGACGTCGTATCGCTCGGCGAGAATCTCCTGCGCGCGCAATGCCTGGTGGATGATCGTGCCGCTACCAAAGATGTGTGCCTTGTGTTTCTTGCCCTCTTCGCCTTTGCGAAACTTGTAGAGGCCCTTGAGGATGCCTTCCTCGACGCCTTCGGGCATCGGCGGCATCGGATAATTCTCATTGTAGAGCGAGAGGTAATAAAAAATGTCCTCACCTTCCTGATACATGCGGCGCATCCCATCCTGGACGATCACCGCAATCTCATACGCAAATGCCGGATCGTAGGTCATCAGCGTTGGGATGGCCGCCGCCATCAAGTGGCTGTGCCCGTCCTGATGTTGCAGCCCTTCGCCGTTGAGTGAAGTCCGGCCCGCCGTCGCGCCGAGCAGGAAACCCTTCGCCTGGATGTCGCCCGCCAACCACATCAGGTCGCCGATGCGCTGGAAGCCGAACATCGAATAGTAAATGTAAAACGGAATCATGCTGACGCCGTGATTCGCGTACGCCGTGCCCGCCGCAATGAACGACGACATCGCGCCCGCCTCGGTGATGCCTTCCTCCAAAATCTGCCCGTCCTTCGTCTCGTGGTAATACAACAGCGCCTCGCGGTCGACGGGGTCGTACAGCTGTCCCCTCGGCGCATAGATGCCGATCTCCCGGAACAAACTGTCCATACCGAACGTGCGTGCCTCGTCGGGAATAATCGGCACGATGTGTTCGCCAATCTTGCCGTTGCGCAACAACATGCTCAACAGCCGCACGAACGCCATCGTGGTCGAGGCTTCCGTCGAGCCGGAACCCTTCAACAACTCGGTGAACTCGTTCCGCGCCGGTATCTCGATCTTTGGAGCCCGCACCTTGCGCGCCGGCAAGAACCCGCCGAGCAACTGGCGGCGTTCCAGCAGGTACTTGGTTTCGGCGCTGTCCGGCGACGGGCGATAGAACGGTGTCTGCGCCACTTCCTCGTCGCTGATGGGCACGCCGAACCGTTCGCGGAACTCGCGCAGTTCCTTTTCGTTGAGCTTCTTCTGCTGGTGGCTGACGTTGCGGCCCTCCCCGGCTTCGCCCAGCCCGTACCCCTTCACGGTCTTCGCCAGAATCACTGTCGGCGCCCCTTTGTGTTCCACCGCCGCCTTGAACGCGGCATAGACCTTCTGCGGATCGTGACCGCCACGCACCAGCTTGTGGATCTGGTCATCCGTCAACGGATTCACCAGCTCGAGCAGTTCCGGATACTTGCCGAAGAAGTGCCGGCGCGTGTAACTGCCCGGCTCGACCGAATACTTCTGGTAATCGCCGTCCACCGCCTCTTCCATGCGCTTCACCAGCAATCCGGTCTTGTCGGCCCGGAGCAGCGGGTCCCAATTCGAACCCCAGATCACCTTGATCACGTTCCAGCCCGCGCCGCGGAACGCAGCTTCAAGTTCCTGGATGATTTTGCCGTTCCCGCGCACGGGGCCGTCGAGACGCTGGAGGTTGCAGTTGACCACCCAAATCAGGTTGTCGAGCCCCTCGCGCGACGCCAGCGTGAGCGCGCCGAGCGTTTCCGGTTCGTCGGCCTCGCCGTCGCCCACGAAACACCACACCTTCGGCTCTTCACCTTGCACCAAACCGCGCGCCCGCAGGTAGCGGTTGAAGCGCGCCTGATAAATCGACATGATCGGGCCCAGCCCCATCGATACGGTCGGGAACTGCCAGAATTCCGGCATCAGGTACGGATGCGGATACGATGAAAGCCCGCCGCCTTCCGCGAGTTCCTGGCGGAAATGTTGCAGGTGATGTTCGTCCAATCGACGTTCGAGAAATGCACGCGCATAGTTCCCCGGCGAGGCGTGGCCCTGAAAATAAACCAGATCACCAGGCCGGCCGCCGTCGCCTCCGTGAAAGAAATGGTTGTAACCGACTTCGTAGAGCGTGGCGCACGACGCGTAGGTGGAGATGTGGCCGCCCAGACCCGCGTGCTCGCGGTTGGCGTTGACGACCATGGCCATCGCGTTCCAGCGGACCAAGCTCTTGATGCGCCGCTCCAGTTCGCGATTGCCGGGATATGGCGGCTCTTCTTCCGGCGGAATCGTGTTCACGTACGGTGTGCTGACGGTCGAGGGTAGCTTGACCCCGGCTTCGCGCAAGCGTTTCGACAACTTGCTCAAAACCAGAGGGGCCTGTTCTGTTCCCTGGTTCTTAAGCACGTATTCGAGGATGAATTCCAGCGAATCCAGCCAGCGCTGGTCATCGCCGCCGTTGCGGTCATGGGGCGCCCCCGAGGGCTTCTCCGGTCGACCTGACGCAGGCATAGTTTGTTGTTGTTCTTTTGGTTCCGCTTTCACAATCTTACCCGAGCAACCAAGCGACCCATTGGATAATAGCCCTTTTCCGACCAAATCCAAGCGCCATGAAATACTTAGACCGAACCCTGCGCACTCCGCAAGAGAATCTCGCGTGCGACGAGGCGCTCCTCGATTGGTGCGAAGAGGGGTTTCCCGACGAGATCCTTCGGTTCTGGCAACCCCGCGAACTCTTCGTGGTGCTCGGTTATGCCAACAAAACCCGCTCGGAAGTGAATCTCGATTCCTGCAAAGCGCTCGGCATACCGGTGCTGCGCCGCTGTAGCGGTGGCGGGACGGTGTTGCAGGGGCCGGGCTGCCTCGATTACGCACTCATCCTGAAGATCAAGGACGGCTCACCTCTCGCGAGCATCTCCGAAGCCAACGCCTTCATCATGAATCGGAACCGTAACGCGCTCAACGCGCTGCTCGGCGGCAACGTCCTCATTCAAGGCCACACCGATCTCACACTCCACGGCCTCAAGTTCTCCGGCAACTCCCAGCGCCGCAAACGCAATTTCATTCTCTTCCACGGCTCGTTCCTGCTCGGCCTCGATCTTGCGCTCGTGGATCAAACGCTTCACATGCCTACCAAACGACCGCACTACCGCCGCGACCGACCACACAAGGATTTCCTCACCAACCTCGATTTGCGGGCGGACGCAATCAAAAACGCCAT
Organism: Verrucomicrobiia bacterium; assembly: GCA_041491705.1. GTDB lineage: Bacteria > Verrucomicrobiota > Verrucomicrobiia > Palsa-1439 > Palsa-1439 > Palsa-1439. The sequence goes on along the minus strand of JBGPVO010000034.1, from coordinate 4,702 downwards.
GAAGTGTGCATGGAACGCAACCGACGCGCTCGACGAGATTCCCGAAAAGAAGATCGAGCAACTCGTGCATGACAAATACGCGACGGACGCCTGGAATTTCAAGTTCTGAGCGGCATGAGTTGCGCGTCGCGGCATCGCGCGCTACACTCTCCGCATGAAAATCCCCGGCCTTCGCAGTCCACACGACATGGTCGGTGGCATCGTCCATTTCGGTCGCATGCTCGACAAGATCCGCCTCCACGCGCAAGGCAAGTTGCCCGCCGACTACCACAAGAACCTCGGCGGCGGTTTCGACAGCCGCTGCTGCAGCTTCCTCGGCGTGAAATACGAAGATGTCGTGACCCGCGTGAAGTTGGGTGGCGAAGATCAGGACGTCCTCGAATGGTGCTTCACCAACGGCCGCAAACCGTCCGAGGAGGAGATCGAGATTTGGAACGGCTTCCTGCGCAAACGCGGCTGGCGCGACGACGCGAGCAGGCGCCTCGCCGAACGCAAGAAGGAATACGGTGTCACCCACCGCGACGATATCCAGACCTTCTTCGACATCCTCGATCTCGACGAAGGCAACGAGCTACGCACGCAATGGTAGGACGCGACTGCCGGCGATGAGCCGCGTTGCGGCAACGCCGCTTCACGCGGGCGTGCCGCTACACCACTGCCGCTTCGAGCGACGGCACGGGCGGCAGATGCGCGGCGAGCACTTCCCACGAGTCGCCGCCGTTGCGCGAACGCCAGACAGTGAGCTTCACGTTGCGCATATTCCGCCCCCTATTTCCAGCTCGCAACGTCGTCGCCCGCGCCGTGCTCGTCAACTCGGTTCGGTCCGCACGAGTAGGCACGCACCTTGGGCTCGACCGAGAACTGATACGGCTTGCCCCACGGATCTATGAACTCGCCCGCCGCGCTCACCTCGTGCGGCTGGGCCTCGACGTAGTCGAGCTTCTTCGGGTTCTGGCCGTTGACCGATTCGCCGACCAACATACGGCAAATCTCGGCCCGCGTCCCCTTCGGATAGTCGCCGTTTTCGCGCGCAAAACCATCGAGCGCCAGCGCGATGATTTGCACGTCATGTCTGGCCTGTGAAAGTTTGCTGCCGCGAGATATTGTGAACGCCCCTACTGCCACCGCGGCAACCGCCAGAATCGCGATCACGACCCACTGGATCGCCGATTTCTTCGTCACGGTTTGTCCAGTTGTGCGCGCAGTTTGAGCGCTTGCGCTCTCCACTCCTGGCTCTCGAATTGACGGTCCGGCCACGGCTTCGCCTCCAAAACCCTGCGAAGGGCCTCCTTCGCTTCGTCACCGCGGCCATTATCGCGCAGCGCCTCGGCCAGATAAAGGTAGTTTTCGGGATAATCTGGAAAGAGCTCCACTGCGCGCTGCAACAGCCGCAGTCCTTTCCGCGAACTCCCAATACTCGCCGGCGGCAACGGCGTGCGCAGATGCAGAATCCCCAAGACGCGCAGCGGGCCTCCCAGGTCATAACGCTCGTCCAGTTCGATGGCGCGCTTCAGCGCCGTCTCCATCTCACCCACAGCGTCAAGTCCATACGTGCGATCCACGTCGGCCAGCAGCCCAACGTTGAGTGCATACCAGTATTGCCCCTCCACACCGTCGGGCTTCAACTCCCGTGCCCGGCGCGCGAAGACGACGCCATGCTGGGCGGATTCACGACGCAGTTCCGGGCGGGTTTCATTTTCGGCCAGAAACGCCAGTGCCTGCGCCACCTGCCACTGTGCGTCGTAATCGTCGTGCAACGTGTGCGCCGCTTGCTCGAGCCAGCGCGCGCCATTCTCCATGGGCGATAGCTCGCGCGGCTGTTGGTTGTACAACGCCAAACCCTCCACGCGCAGCTTCTGCGCTTCATCCGCCGTCAGTACCACCGGCTGCCTCGGATCAACCCGCACATTGCGAATCGACCGGCACCCGCACACTACCACGACCAACGCGCCCACCAGCGCCACCGCGCGCCTACTTGCCATAGAACAGTTTCTCCGCCTTCGACAGCCGTCCCTGATCGACATCCGTGAACGAATCGACGCGAATGCTCCGCAGAATCTTCTCCCCGTCGTCGCTGCCGCCCATGCCCTTCAGCACCTGCTTCACTTTATCGACGTTTAGCGTTCCGCTTTTCACCCCGAAGACGACCACCAGATCGCGTGGCAACTCGTCTGATCGGTAAATCACTTTGAGTTTCTGGCCCGAATCAGGATCGTCCTTGAACAAATCCCACGCGCCCGCCTCCAACAACACCGCGTCCGCCGCGTTCTTCGAGCCTTCGGCCAGATCGAACACCGCGCCTTCCACGTCCATCGTCTGCTTGAGCCGAATCTCTTCGCCGAGCTTGCCTTGCAGAACCACGCCGATAACGTACCGCTGCTCGCCCGCCAATGGTGTTGCGATCGTCTTGCCTTCGAACTTGGAAAGATCGTCGCTCGCGTCCTTGCGCGCGACCAACACATCGCGCTCTTCCTTCACGCCCGTGCGCCTGGTTTCGAGCAGCGGTTCCATGCCAAGCGCCTTCGCATACGTCATATAGAACCCGGCCGTGACAATGCCCAGCGCGGGTTTGCTCTTGCCGCTGAATTCCGCCGCCTTCACGGGGTCGTTCATCACGCGAGGCTCGAATGCGTTGGTCGAACCCGCCGCTTTCTCGCCGGCATACGCCGTCAGGCCCGCCACCGTCGGCCCTGCAATCTCCTGTGTGGCAAATTTCTCGCCCGTCTTGAGAAACAGAAATGGCCGTCGACTGTCGGCCCAGGCCGCCGATGCGACGCCAAGCGCCGCCGACAGTGAAAACGCCAGCATCTTCATGATCGATATCCCATCCAGTTCTTGCCCACGATCCACACTTTCTCGGCGGTCGACAGCCGAACCCGCCGGTCGAAGACCGCAAAGTTGCTCTCCTGAATCTTGCGCAAGATCCCGCCGTAAATGGCGATCATCACCGCCAGCGTGCCACGGCTGTCGGCGTCGATCATGTCGAGCAGCGACCGCGCCTTATCGTAAAACTCGCGGGCCCGCGCCGCCTCGAACTTCATCAGCTCCAAAAACTGCGGTGTGGCGCGCGAATTCATGATGTCGTCCTCTGAGACGCTGAACCGCCGCAAATCTTCAAGCGGCAAATAGATTCGCCCCATCTGGGCGTCCTCCTTCACGTCGCGGAGGATGTTGGTGAGCTGAAACGCGATCCCGCACGCTTCGGCGGGCACGAGCGCAGCCTTGTCCTTGTAGCCAAAGATGGGCAACACAACCAACCCGACCGCCGACGCGACGCGATAGCAATACTTGTACAAATCATCAAACGTCGCGTAGCGCGTGGTCGTTTGATCCATCTCGGTGCCATCGAGCAACTCGTGGAAATGACGCGGTGGGATGTGGTAGCGCCGCACCGTATCCGCGAGAGCAGGCAGAATCGGATCGCTGGCAGCGCCGCCGTTCAGTGCACCGTCCACCTCAGACCGCCATTGACGCAATCCCTCCATGGCCACCGCCGGATTGGCCGCACTGTCGGCGATGTCGTCGCTGCGCCGCATGAACGCGTAAATCGCGCACATGGCGGCGCGCTTCTCGCGCGGCATGACCAGGAACGAATAGTAAAAATTCTTCCCCGTCTGCCGGGCGATCCGCCCGCAAATCGCGTACGATTCCTCCAAGCCGACACTCATCCCGCTGATTATGCCGGGCGACCGAATCAGAGGCAAGAGCGCTCTGCCCCCGAAAGTTTACCACGTTCCACGAGGCTTTCGGGCTGGCGGCAGAACCGCCATGTCACCGCCGCGCGCGTGCGGTTCAATGTGAATCGTCACGTCGAGAACGCGCGGCAGTCTTGCGCGAATCGCGTCCTTGACCGTGTGCGACACCTCGTGCGCCACCGCTACCGTAAGCTCGCCGTCCACCTCGACGTGCATGTCCAGCCAATAACCATGCCCCATCTTGCGCGCGAAACATTTCTCCACGCCCTTCACGCCCTCCACCTGCAACGCGACGGTTTGCGCCATGTCCACGATATTCTCTTTCGGCGCCGCATCCATCAACTCATCGAGTGCGGGACGCAATAGTCGAAATCCGTTGAACCCGATGATGACCGCCGCGAACATGGCCGCCCAGTCGTCCGCCGACTTGTAGTCGTCGCCGCCCACCAGCGCAATGCTGATGCCGAGGGCCGCCGCCGCCGAAGTGATCGCGTCGCTGCGGTGATGCCACGCATCGGCCTTCACGGCACCGCTCTCGACCTCTTCCCCAATGCGCCCCACGAAACGGAACATCCCTTCCTTGATGAGCACCACCCCGAGCAACACGAACAACGTGTACGGGGCCGGCGCGTGATGCGGCGTGAGGATTTCCTTTACCGATTGGGAGAAAATCAATAGCGCCGCACCCAACAGCATGATTGACACCGCTGCTGTGGCAAGGGCCTCCGCCTTCCCATGACCGTACGGATGTTCCTTGTCGGCCGGCTTTTCCGCGATAACAACGCCGCGCCAGACAATGATCGAACTGATCCCGTCCGCCATCGATTCGGTAGCGTACGCGATCAGGGCATACGATCTACCGAAGATTCCCGCGAGCAGCTTGATGATCGCGAGCACCGCGTTCACGGAAAGGCCGAGCACTGTCGCCCGGACACTGCGTTGGAGACGAGTGGGCTTCATGGAAACGTGTCGTTGAAGACCGCGTCCCCGGACGCGGCGTTATCACT
>JBGPVO010000033.1:0-9232 GCA_041491705.1 Verrucomicrobiia bacterium | reverse complement strand
GGTCAGATGCCCCGCGATGCCGACCTGTCCGGCAATGGTCACGTGGTTTCCGATGATGGTACTTCCGGCCATCCCAACCAGACCACAGATGATGCAGTGTTCACCAACGATGCAGTTGTGACCAATTTGGACGAGGTTGTCGATCTTCGTGCCGTTGCCGATGCGGGTCCGACCGAAGCGGCCGCGGTCGATGGCCGTGTTCGCTCCGATCTCGACGTCGTTGCCAATTTCGACGAACCCGACCTGGGGAATTTTGCGATGCTTGCCCTCGACGGTTTCATAACCGAAACCGTCCGCGCCGAGCACGACGCCACAATGCAGTACGACGCGGTCACCCACCGTCGTTCGCTCGCGAAGGCTGACATGCGCGTAGAGCCGACCGTCGGCGCCGAGGCGACACTCGTGGCCGACGTAACTGCCCGCTCCGATCACGGTGCGATCGCCGATCACAGCGCCGTCTTCAATCACCGCGTACGGTTGGATGGACACATCCTTGCCGAGTCTTGCGGTCGGACCCACGATGGCGGTGGGATGGACGCCCGCCTTGAATGTGACCGGCTGCGGCGCGACCCGGCCAACCAGCTTCGCAAACGCGTCTGAGGGATTGTCGACACGGATCAGCGTGCCGCCGAATACAACCTCCAGGTCCCTGGCAACAATCAGCACCGAGGCGTGCGTCGTCTTGACCGCGGCCTGGTATTTGGGGCTGGCGACAAAGCTGACATCGCCGGGCGCCGCCTCGCGGATGCCCGCGAGGCCAGTCACCAACTGTTCGGGGTTGCCTCCCAGCTCCCCCTCAACCATGCGCGCAATATCGCGGGCGGTGAGCTGCACACTTACTTCTTGTCGCCCTTCTTCTCGGCGGGCTTGGGCGTCTCGGTGGTCTTCGGCTGGTTCTTGTTCAGGATCTTGGTGATCTCATCCGTGATATCGAGCGAATCCTGGCTGAACACAATCGTCGGAACACCGTTGAGCGTGTTGCCGGATTTGTCGAGCACGAGTTGGTAGCCGGCATCGCGCGCCTCCTTGGTGACGACGTCGTTGATCTCCTTGAGAATCGTCTGGCGCATCCGCTGGGTCTGTTCCTCAAGGATCTTGCGGTGGCCGGCGCGGAATTCGTCGATGTCGCGCTGGGTCTTCTGTGTGTCGGCCAGCTTGTCCGCCACCGCCTTGCGCTTCTGATCGCGGACCTCGGGCGTGTATTCGGGTTTGTCCTGCTCGTCGCGCAACTTGTTCAACTCGTCAATCTGCTTCTTGTAATTCGCCAGCATTTCTTCATGCTCTTTATTGAACGACTCCGCGGTCTCTTTGAGCTTGGTCGAGGCGATCGGCGTCTTGTAGTAATCGGTGAAGACCTTGTTCAGATCGACCGTGACGATGCGCCCGGCCGGCACCTGGGCCGAGGCTGCGAACGTCAGCCCCAGGGTTGCCGCGGCGATAACTATGGCAATGGTGTTTTTCATGTATGTTGTCCGCAACCTTTCTATTCGTTCCTTCCAATTAACCCCTGCAGTATATCAAAACTGATAGCCAACACTAAACTGAATTTTTCCAGTCTTGCCTGACTCCCGGTCCGTCATGATCGGATAGCCGTAATCCAATCGCAGCGGCCCGATCGGCAAATTGAGCCGGATGCCGATACCCGCATCGGATTTCAGGTCGCTCACGTTGAAATCATACGCATTCTGATACACGTTCCCGATGTCGAGGAAGAAAGCGCCCCGGACGCGTTCGATGATCGGGAAGCTGTACTCCGCCGTCCCGTTGACGTACGTGTTACCCCCGATAGGCTCGCCATAGGCGTCCCGCGGACTGATCTTGCGGTACCCAAAACCCCGCAGTGTATTCGCGCCCCCCAGGAAGTAGCGGTCGAAGATCGGCACGGGATCGACGCGGCGGTGTACTGACTCGACCGGGAGGCCATTCTTAAGGATCGTCTCGTCCACGTTTGTTCCGCCGTCTCGCGTCGAGCCAAACGCATCGACCACCCCGGCGGCGCCGACCAGCTGGAGCACCTGTTTCTCAAAAAACGGGAAGTATAACGAACTCTTGACGCTCAGGTTGTAAATGGACACGTCGCCCCCCAACGGGCCGCCGGCCACTTCCGCCCGCAATTCCGTGCGGTTGCCGCGCGTCGTCAGGAACACGCTGTCCCGCGTGTCATACGTGACCGTCCCCGCAATCGAACTGCGCAGGTGTGAACCCTCTTGCGTTTGCAACTCCGGGGACGCCGATTTGTCCACCTGCAGAAAGATGTCCTGGACGCTGTATTCGACCTGCCCCCGGAGGAACTCGGTCAACGCTTTCTCCAGCCGCAGTGAGATGCCCGTGCGTTGTTCGTTGAACACAGTGCTCAGGAAGCTGCTGCTGTGGTGAAACGCGTCAAAACCCAGCGACAGCCTTTTGTCGAGAAACCATGGCTCGACGAACGACAGGACTTCGTCCTGCCGCTTCAAGCCTACCTGCAGGCGCAGGCGCAACTTCTCCCCGCCACCGGTAAAGCTCGGCCAGTTGAAAAGATCGAAGTTGCCCTGCGTCATCTCCACAAACCCGATCAGGCTGTCGATGGAACTGAACCCTGCGCCGAAATTGATCGACCCGGTTCGTTGCTCTTCTAGATTCAGTACCAAATCCTTGCGGTTCGGCACATCGGTCGGCTCGGGATCGGCCTCGGCCTTCGAGAAGTAACCGAGGTTCTTGAGGCGCTCCACGCTGCGATCCACCCGCACCGTATCGTAAATCTCGCCGGGATGCACCGCCAGCTCGCGGCGAATCACCTTGTCCTTCGTCTTCGTGTTGCCGCGAATGTCGATCTTCTCGATGTAGGTCAACTCGCCTTCGCGAATGGAGTACGTCATGTCAATGCGGCCGGTCTCGACATTCGGCGCCCGAATCGGGCGTACCGCGGTGTCCAGATACCCGCGCCCGCCGTAGTAGTCTTCCATCGCCTTCTGGTCCGCGGTCATGCCGGTGGGCGTGAAGGTCTTCCCCGAGGTCATCCTGAGGCGCCTCTCCAGTTCAGCGGTGGGAAAGAGTTTGTTGCCTTCGATCGCGACGGCGCCAACCTTGTACTGCGCCCCTTCGAAAATGTCGATGGTCAGCACCATCCACTTGGCGCCAACCCGCTCGGTCCGCGTACCGCGGATATCCATATCAATGTACCCGTTCGATCGATAATGATCGCGAAGTTTGTCGAGGTCTTCCTTGAAATCGTCTTCCTTGAGTACGCCGGTTCCCGAGAGCCATGAAGCCCACCAATGCCGCCGCGTCTTCAACAGCTTCCGCAGACGATCATCGTTGTAGGCCTTGTTGCCCGTGAACTTGATCAGCTTGATGTACACCCGCTCACCCTCGTGAATCTTGAACCTCAGAATCGCCTTGCCGGTGTCCTTGTCCACGCTGACTTCGTAAGTGACCTTGACGTCCGGATAGCCTGCCTTCTGGTAGAATTCTTCCATCTTGCGGGCGTCATCGTGGGCCTTGCGCTCATCCATGCTGTCACCGACCTTCTGGCTGCATTCGCGCTTGAGCCGCTCCTCCTTGAAACGCTTTTCCCCCTCGATGATGATCTCCTTGATCGTCGCCTTGCCCTGCACCTGGAACACGATCCGCACGCCATCGACGACAGGCTCTTCCAGCACCCGCACGTCAAAGAAGTAGCCGGTGTTGATCAGGTTGCGGACATCCTGCTCGATGATGTCGCGGGAGCGTGGTTTGCCCACCGCAGTCTGAATGTTGGCCATGACCACCGAGCGATTGACGGTCTCGGGGCCAACGAACCGGACCTGAATCTCGCGAACGATGTCCTCGGACTCTTGTGCCCGGGAAATCGAACTCGAAACGGCGATGGCAACGAACGTGAGCAGCGCCCACCGCAGTCGCCTCATTCCTCAACCCTCTCCACTTGAGGAATGTCCCCTTCTTCAACCCTCGCTCGATCTTCGAAACGCGTGAACTCACCCCGAAAAGTCAGATCGATGTCGCCGGTGGGCCCATTTCGTTGTTTGGCAATTACCAGATTGGCCTCGCCCTTCAGCTTCTCCCTTTTTTCTTCGTCGTCCTCGTATACCTCGGGTCTTAGCAGGAGACCTACCACATCTGCGTCCTGCTCAATGGCTCCCGATTCACGAAGGTCAGCCAGCCTTGGCTTGCCCTCATCCCTCGATTCAGGCTGACGGTTCAATTGGCTGAGAACGATGATCGGAATGCTCAATTCCTTCGCCAGCGCTTTGATCCCGGCCGAGATATCCGCGACCTCGGCCTGGCGGCTGCTTTCGGCGCGTCGGGATGGGGCGCGCATCAACTGCATATAGTCAATGACCAACAATTTGATCCCAAACTGCTGTTTCATGCGGCGAGCACGCGCACGCACCTGGTTGACGGTCAATCCTGCCGAGTCATCGATATAAATCGGCGCCTTCATCAGTTGACTGGCAACCGCCGTCAACTGGTGATGGTCCCTCTCCGACGGGAACCCGCCGTGAAGCGACCGCAGGTTTACCCTCGCCCGCGAGCAAAGCATCCGGATGACCAATTCCTGTCCTGACATCTCCAAACTGAAGACACCGGCAGCGATATTCCGATCAACAGCCACGTTCTCCACGATGTTCATCGCCAGCGCCGTCTTGCCCATCGACGGTCGCGCCGCGATGATAAACATGGTGCCGTCCTGCAGACCAGACGTCAGCCTGTCCAGATCTCGAAAGCCCGTTGCGAGGCCCATCACCTCACCGCGCTTCTCATACATCCTCTCAATGCTGGCCATCGCATCCATGACCAGGGGTTTGGCGGGCTTGATGATCTCGGTCGATTTCTCCGCGGTGATGCTGAAAATCTGCTGCTCGACTTCATCAATCCAGGCCTTGACGTCGTCCTGTTGCTCAAACGACCGGTAGATGACGTCATGGGCGGCGCCGATGAGCTGGCGCAGCAGGTATTTCTCCCACACGATCTCGATGTAGTGTTCGACATTGGCGATGGTGGGCAACCGCGTGACCAAATCACTCAGGTAGGCCGGGCCGCCAATGTCCTCAAGCTGGTTCTTGTCCTGTAGCCGCTGGGTGAGCGTAAGAAGGTCGACCGCGTGCAGAGCGTCCTGCAGCGCGGCGATCTCGCGAAAGATGGCTTGGTGGGCTGAGTAGTAGAAGTGGTTCTCGCTAAGACGTTCGCGGACCTGGGAGCCCGCTTCTACCGGGCTGAGCAACATCGCACCGAGCACGGCCATCTCGGCATCCAGACTGTTCGGCAGAACACGGTCGAGAACCAGCGTCGGCGCCGACCCGGTCCTCCCCAACGCCGCGACCCTTCCTGAACCGCGGCTCAGAGCAACGCCCATGCCTCCCGTCTGGGCGGCGGTTTCCGTTGCGAGAGGATTGGTCGAAGCCATGTAGCCGTCCCCACAGAATTCGTGCGGCTATTTCTTCTTATCGGCTTTCGGTGTCTTCTTGCCAGCTTTTTCGGCGGCGGCGGGCTTTGCCGCTGGTGCGCCTTCCCCATCAGGGCCAACCACCCAAATCTTCACCTTGGTCGCCACCTCGTGATGCAGCTTCACGTCCACGTCATACACGCCCAATTCATGGATCGGATGTTCCACCACGATCTTGCGCCGATCCACCTCGATGCCTTCCTTCTTCAGCGCCTCGGAAATGTCGGCGGCCGTAACCGAACCATACAGCTTGCCGTCCTCACCCGCGGCGGCTGTGATGGTGTACGATTGTTTCACCAGCTTCGCCGCGACGGCCTTGGCGTCTTCCAGTTGCGTCACCAGCGTGACCTCGCGCTTCTTGCGCAATGATTCGATGCGGCGCAGGTTGCCGGTCGTGGCCGGCAGGGCCAGCCCCTTCGGGAACAAAAAGTTTCTCGCGTACCCGTCGGCGACCGTGATCGTGTCGCCTTCGGCCCCAAGGTTGTCAACGGGAGCGGTCAAAATAATCTGTGTGCTCATGGCGTGATGGTGACTCCCCTTATCGCACCAGTAACATTGTCCGTGCCCGCTTGATCGCGGTGGCAAGCTGGCGCTGGTGCTTGGCGCAATTGCCCGAAATCCGTCGCGGCAAAATCTTGCCGCGCTCGGTCATGAACTTCTTCAGGAAGTCCCCCTGTTTGAAATCAATTTCGATCTGGTCCATGCACAATTTGCAGTCGCGCTTGACGATAATGTCGCGCTTGGACCTTCGGCCTTCACGGCCTTCCCGACTATCAAAGTTTCTTTCCATCATCTGTTGATCTTCCTGGCTGATTAAAGGTTCTTGCTGCCGGCTCAGAATGGGATGTTGTCATCCTCACTTGCGGCCGTTGGTTCCGGTTCGGCTGCGTCCCGCGCGGGTGACGCCGCGGGCCGCCCGCCCTGGCCAGCCGGCCGCGCTGGCCGCGCCGGCGCTTCATCCGATGGCGCCTGGTCCTTGAACTCCGCCCGGGCACCGGGTGCGCCAATGAACTGAAAGCGTTCACACACAACTTTCATCTTCGATTTCTTCTGTCCGGATTCCTTGTCCTCCCAACTGTCCAACTTGAGCCGCCCCTCCACAAAGATGGGCTTGCCCTTGGAAAGATACTGGCCGACTGTCTCCGCCTGCCGTCCCCATACTTCAATATCAACGAACGTAACTTCCTCTTTTTGCTCCCCAGACTCCGTCGTCCAGCGGCGGTTCACCGCCAACCCAATCGCTGCAATGGCCGTGCCCTTGGGAGTGTACCGCACTTCCGGATCGCGCGTCAGATTGCCCATCAACAGCACTTTGTTATAAGAAGCCATGGCGTCTAATTCTCAACGATGCCCGTCGTGGGGATCTTGCGAGGCTTGCGCGGGGGCGGCTCCGGTGGGGCCACCGAAAACTGCCAGCGGAAGACTTCCGGCTCCAGATGCAACTTCGCGTCCAGCTCCGCAATCGCCGTCGCCGGCGCGTCGAAGACAAAATTCACGTAGAACCCCGAAGTGCGCTTGTGCGTGTCGCGGGCAAATGGCCGTGCGCCCATGCGTTGCACCTTGTCCACGCGGCCCCCCGCGTGCTCGATGTTCTTTTGCAGCTTGTCCATGAGCTCTTTCGACACGTCTTCCTTGCCACCCGTGTCCAGAATAAACAATCCTTCGTATGTCTTCAACCTTATCTCCTTCTGTTCGCGTTACGACGCCGACTTCTTCCGGTTAAATTGATTCATGGCCTCCGTAAGCCCCTCGCGCAGGCAACACTCGATCGCGTCCACTGCCGTCGCGACCGCCTGCTCCGCCGCCTCGCGCTCCTGCGGACCGAACCGGCCCAGCACGTGGCCCGTGATGTCCGTTCCCAGCGGCGCGGACCGCCCGATCCCCACTCGCAGCCGCGCAAACTCCTCATTGCCGCCGAGCGCCTCGATGATCGAGCGCAACCCGTTGTGGCCACCGCTGCCTCCCGAGGCGCGCAGGCGAACCTGTCCCAACGGCAGGTCCGCGTCGTCCACCACCACCAGCAACTGCGTCGGCTCGATTTTGAGCCAGCTCAATAACGCGTTCACCGCGGAGCCGCTGCGGTTCATGTACGTCTGCGGTTTGGCCAGCACCACTTTGCCGGCATCGCCCGCCGTGGCTTCGGCGACCTTCGCCGAGAAACGCCACTTGCTTCGAAAAGAACAATCCAACTTCTCCGCGAGCCGATCCAGCGCCGCGAAGCCGATGTTGTGGCGCGCGCCGGCGTGTTCCTTGCCGGGATTTCCCAGCCCCACCACCAGCTTTGGCTTGGCCGACACTGGGGTGTCGCCTCGCTCGCGTTACTTCTTGGCTTCGGGTTTGGTCCCTGGCTTGGCCCCTGGCTTGGCCTCGGCCTTGCCAGTTGCGCCCGCTGCCGGGGTCTTGCCAGCCGCGCCTGCCGCGGGAGCTTTGCCACCGGGGGCTGCTGCCGGGGCTTTGCCGGCCGCGCCGGCTGCCGGAGCTTTCGCCTCGCCAGCCTTGCCAGCTTCCGCCTTCGGCTTCGCTTCGCCTTCCACAGCCGCGCCTTCCGCGCCTTCTTCCACCTTCGCCGTAATGACTTCGGGCTCGCCTGCCGGAGCGGCGGCGGCTTCGGTCATCGCCGCCAATTCCTCTTCCGTGATCGGGGCGGCGACCAGGAACACCGTCTGCCCCTTGTCATCGAGAAATGCCACGCCCTTCGGGGGCGCAATGTCACCCACATGAATGCTCTGGCTGATCTCCAGTTTCTCGACGTTGACTTCGATCACGTCGGGCAGGTCCTGCGGCAAACATTCCACGCGCAGTTCGCGCATGACGAATTCGAGAATACCGCCACCTGTCTTTACGCCCGCGGGTTCGCCGACGGGACGAACGGGCACGTTGGCGCGCAGTGTCTCGGTCGCGACCACCTCATGAAAATCGATGTGCAGAATCACGTCCTTATACGGATGATGCTGCACTTCCTGGATCAACGCGAGACGATTGTTCGTCGTGCCGCCCTCGTCCACCACCAGGTCCACCAGCACGTTCTCGCTGGTGCCGCTGTGGAGCACCTTCTCCAACTCCTTGACGGCGACAGCCACGTTGATCGGCTTCGTCCGCGCGCCGTAAATGACCGCGGGAACCGCGCCTTGCGACCGCAACCGTTTCACCGCGCCCCGGCCGATCTCGGTCCGCGCCTTCGCTTTCAATTGTATTTTGTTTGCCATGCCAATGTTCTCCTCAAAACGACTGACTGTGAAATTGTCCTCAACTCTCCGGCCGTTTGCCGTTGATGTCGAACAGCGACGATACCGACTCGGAATTGTGAATCCGTTTGATCGCCTCCGCGAGCAACGGCGCCACCGTCAACTCCGTCAGCTTGAACCCGCTGACCTTCGAGTGCGGCACCGTGTCGGTCGTGACCAATTCGTCCAACTCCGACGCCTTCAGGCGATCCAGCGCCGCGGGATTCAATACCGCGTGGCTCACGGATGCATACACCTTCTTCGCGCCGTGCTTCTTCAAGATCTCCGCCGCCCGCGTCACCGTGCCCGCGGTTTCGGTCAGGTCGTCCACGAGCAACACGTTCTTGCCGTCCACCTCGCCAACGACACTGAGCATCTCGACCTCCGAGGCCGATTTGCGTTTCTTGACGACGATGGCCAGCGGCGCCTGGAACAGGTTCGCGTACGCATGCACCATCTTCACGCCGCCGATGTCGGGCGACACCACCACCAAATCCTTCAGCTTCTTGCCGCTAAAATACCGGTACATCACCGGCGCCGCGTACAGATGATCGACGGGGATGTCGAAAAAACCCATGATCTG
>JBGPVO010000032.1:0-9332 GCA_041491705.1 Verrucomicrobiia bacterium | reverse complement strand
CGGCATTCCAGCCGCCGTGCGCAACCGCCTTTTCGACCCGTTTTTCACCACGAAGAAGGAAGGGACGGGCCTGGGTCTGTCCATATCCCAGAAGATCGTCCGCGACCATGGCGGAGCCATCACGGTTTCCAGTGTCGAGGGCAAAGGCACCACCTTCCACGTCAATCTCCCCCTGACATAGAATCTCGCGGACAAATTTGTCCGCTACCCCAATAAAGTTCTTTACTACAAGGGCGGGATTCGTGTATTCTCCGCGTGGGGAATCTTGTCTGAAGGAGGCCGGCAGAATACGCCGAGCCGGATGTGGACGTTTTTGTCCCCTGTTCGCGTAAGACAGGAATGTAGTCGATGAAGACACGCCGAGTCGTAATCACGGGAATTGGTGTATTGACGCCAGTGGGAATTGGGATCGAGACGTTTTGGTCGAATATTCTCGCTGGGAAGTCGGGTGTGGATCGCGCACCTGTTTTGATGAAATCCGACTGCCCATGGAAGGTCGCGGGAGAAGTGCGCGACTTTCGTCCTGAGGATTGGATCAGCCGCAAGGATGTCAGGCGCATGGACCGGTTTGCCCACTTTGGTCTTGCCGCGTCGTACATGGCCCTGCAGGACTCCGGCCTGGTGTTGGAGAAGGAGAATCGCCAGCGCATGGGCGTCGCGATGGGCACGGCCTACGCGGGCTGGGAATTCGCCGCCCGTGAGTACGAGGTTTACCAGAAGAGCGGGGTGGACGCGATGAGCTCCTACATGGGCATCGCGATATTCACCGGGTCGTGCGGCGGCCAAATCTCACTGCATCTGGGATTGCAGGGACAGAGCGCCACCACGGCGACCGGCTGCGATTGCGCCAGTGCCACCATTGCGCAAGCGGCGGACTTGATCGTCAAGGGTGACGCGGACGTGATGTTTGCCGGGGGCGCGGACGCGCCGATCCACCCGATCATCGTCGCGGCGTTGGGCGCCAGCCGGGCGCTGACGGATCGGAATGACGAGCCCTCGCGTGCTTCCCGTCCGTTTGATCGGAAGCGGGATGGATTCGTCATGTCCGAAGGCGCCGGTGTGCTGGTCGTGGAGGAACTGGAGCATGCGCTGCGGCGGCGTGCGCGTATCTACGCGGAACTGACCGGCTGGGCGTCCAGTTGCGATGCCTACCACATGTGCCAGCCCGATCCGGACGGCACGCAGGCGGTGCGCTGTTTCCAGACGGCCCTGGCTCGCGCCGGCGTACGACCGGAGCAGGTGGACTACCTCAATGCGCACGGCACGTCAACGCCCTTGGGTGACCGCGCGGAAACGGTCGTGACGAAGAAGGTCTTCGGGGACTACGCGTACGATCTGCCCATCAGCTCGATCAAAGCATCGCTCGGCCATATGCAGGGTGCCTGCGGCTCCGTCGAGTTGGGAGCCTGCTGCCTCGCCATCCGCGACAATGTCATCCCGCCGACAATCAATTACGAATTTCCCGATCCGGAGTGTGATTTGGATTACGTCCCGAATGTCATGCGCCACCGCCGTGTCGATATCGCGGTGAGCAACTCGCTCGGGTTTGGCGGCCGCAACACAACCCTGGTGATCGAACGTTATCGGAACGGATGCACGAGCGGCCCGAATGGCGGGAACGCGACCCGCGACACATGAAAACGGCCCTGCTGCTGACGAATTCGGCTGAAACGCAGCGATTGCTCACCGACATTCTCGGTGAGAAGACGAACATCGTGTTGCTCCCGCCACCGACGGAACCCTCCCGGAACCAGTTCGATGCGTTGTTCTCCACCTGGCTGCGCCTGGTGGATGCCGTGATCCTGGACGCCGTCTCGTTGGGGGAAACCACGCGGTGGGCGGTGGAATCCCTGGCGTCATCGCGCCTCCAGGAACATCAGGCCATCGTCGTGCGGGCCACGGCCTCCCAGCAGTTCATCTATCCGATCGCATCCAACTGGCTGGTCATTTCCGATGCCGATTCCGGCGACCACCTGAAACAGGCGCTGGGGACGTTCTTCGAATTGCGTGACGCCCAGTCCAAATTGAAGCGGGCGGACGCGGTGATTGCCCGTCAACGTCAGGCGGTTACTCCGATGCCGGCGGTCGTCCCGCAGCCGCGACCCATGCTGCCGCCCCAGGCGCACGCGGCGGCCATCGTCCCGTCTTTTGATGTTTATCGGTATCGCGATGCGCTCAAGGACCTGTCACGTATCCTGGGCCAGCACGTGAACGAAGGTGAACTGGTCTCGGATTTTCTTCGCCTCGTCCGGGAACTGCTGGGCACCGGCAAGGCGGCGATTTTCGCGCGACGGATGCCCGACGACCTCTTCACGAGCCAATCGACTTCGGCCGGCAAACAGTTCGTCGTCGTCCGCAGCGCCGGGTTGGCGCAGCATATCGCGGAACACCTCCGGCTGAGCGTTGATTCTGGGATCGGGGCGTACCTCATGCGGGAGGCGAGGATATTGCTGCGTTCCCAGGCGATGGAGTCGCTGGCATTTGAATACGACCTTGAGGTGGCGCGGGAGTTCGACGCGCTCGGCACGGATGTGGCCGTGCCGATATTCGATGAAGACCAGTTGTGGGGCGTGCTGACGTTCAGCGGCAAGATTACGGGCGAGCCGCTTACGAGCCCGGAGTTGGAGCTGGTGTACTACCTGATGGCGCAACTGGCGCAGGCGATTCGCAACCTCCGTCTGCGCGAGCGGGTTGCCAGCCAGCAACGGTTTGTCAACGAAGTGCTGGCGCACGTCCAGACCGGCGTGGTCGTGGTGGGACAGAACAACCACATTCTCACTGTAAACCAGCGGGCCTGCGAGTTGCTCGACTTGGACGAGAAGGCGGTGGTTGGCCAGGACATCCAACGTCTGCCGAGCCGCGTGGCGGATGTTGTGTTCGAGGCGCTGCAGACAGGCCGCGAAATCCACCAACGGGAGGTGATGTTGCCACCAAGACATCGTCCGCTCGGCATCAGCGCCACCCGTTTTGCGATGGCGGCCGGGAGTGGAGTGGCGGGAGGGGGCGAGTTGATCGGGGTCGCGCTCATTGAGGATCTCACGCAGCTACGGGTGCAGCAGGCGCGAACCCGGGAGTTGGCGGACAAGGAGTTCTTCACGCGGTTGGCGGCCCGGTTGTCGCACGAATTGAAGAATTCATTGGTGTCGATCAAGATCTTCGCGCAGTTGCTGCCCGAGCGGCATGATGAGAAGGAATTCCGCGAGCAGTTCAGCACGACCGTCACCAACGAAGTGAACCGTGTTGATGTACTGGTCAACAATCTGACTTTTTTCGCGCATCCGTTGTTACTGGTGTGCGAGGACGTCGTCCTTAGCGACGTGATCGACACGTGCCTGAAGAACGTTACCCAGGAGTTCGGCCGTAAGCAGGTCGCCCACGTCATCGGCGTGGGCGAAAAGGCGCCCGAGCCACCGACGGCGCCCGTCGTGACCATGAAGAAGAATTTCGCGCACAAGTTTGCGCGACTGGAGGGCGACCGGATTCGTTTGCTGCAGGCGTTTGAACACATCTTGCGCAACGCGGTGCAGTCGATGCCGAAAGGCGGCCGTCTCACGGTCAGCACCGCCGATGCGCAGCCCGCGGATTTTCCCGACGGTAAGCTGCCGGTGGGGGGTGGGGTGCGCATGGACTGGCAGGACACGGGCGAGGGGATCGCGTTGGAAGACTTGAAACGCGTAACGGAGCCGTTCGTGACCACGCGGAATGTCGGGGTCGGGCTGGGGTTGACGATTGTGAAGAAGATCGTCGAGCGGCACGGCGGACGGCTGGAGATTGACAGCCTGCTGGGCCGCGGGACGACCGTCACCATGGTGTTGCCGCTCAAGGCCCAACCACATCCTGACGATGAACTGGTGCACAAGAGCTTGAAAGCCGAGGCGCCGTCCAGCCCGGGCGATCCGGGGGAGGCCGGCACAGGCCACAACCGCGTTGCCAATCGATGGGATGCGGATGCTGGCCAACGGAAGGAACAGTCTTGAAGTAGTGCTGTGGGGCGCGGTCGCAGGTTGGCCGCGAGTGGTATGGCACAATTGATTGAGGAGGCGAAGGAGAGATGGCGAAAGCAAGGATTCTGGTCATTGACGATGAGGAAAGTCCGCGCGAGTCGTTGCGGTTCATTTTGAAGGACCGCCATGACGTGACGTTGGTCGAAGACGGCCCGAGCGGCCTGGAGGCACTGGGCAAGAGCGAACCGTTCGACGTCGTGTTGCTCGACATGAAGATGCCGCGGATGGACGGTCTTGAAGTCCTATCCAAGATTCTGCAGTTCACGCCCACCATGCCCGTGGTTATGGTCACGGCCATCACCGAGGCCAAGCCTGCGGTACAGGCGATGAAGATGGGCGCGGCCGATTACCTGAACAAGCCGTTTGACGTGGACGAGATTCGGCTGGTGGTCGATCGCATCCTCAAGGAGAAATCGCTCGAACGTGAAGTCGGTCGCTTGCGCACGGAGCTCCAGGCGGCCAGCAAGTTCGAGAATATCATCGGTTCCGGCCCTGCGATGCAGAAGGTCTATGCGTTGATCCAGCGCGTCATGGATACCGATACGACGATTCTGGTGCTCGGGGAAACGGGGACGGGCAAGGAACTGGTTGCCCGGGCCTTGCATTACAACAGCGTGCGTCGCGAGGGGCCGTTCATTCCCGTGCATTGCGCCGCCATCCCCAGTGAGTTGTTGGAGAGTGAATTGTTCGGGCATGAAAAGGGCGCGTTCACGGGTGCGTTCCAGCGGCGCATCGGGATGTTCGAGGCGGCGGGCGGCGGAACGTTGTTCCTTGATGAAATTGGCGAGATGCCCATCGGCACGCAAAGCAAGCTGCTGCGGGCGATCCAGGAACGTGAGATTCGTCGCGTGGGCGGGCAGGAAACGATCCGCATCAACGTACGGCTGGTGTGCGCGACCAACCGTGACCTGGAACGGGAAGTAAAGAGGGGCGCGTTTCGCGAAGACCTGTACTATCGCATCAACGTGGTGCCCATTCTGGTTCCCGCGTTGCGCGACCGCAAAGACGACATCCCGCAATTGGCGTTGCATTTCTCGCAGCGGTTTGCCAAGGAATTGAACCGCGAAATCCCGCAATTCACGCCGCCCGCGATGGACTTGTTGCTTTCCTACCCATGGCCCGGCAACGTGCGCGAGTTGGAGCACGCGATCGAACGACTGCTCGTCACGTGCGATTCCAACAAGATTGTCGCCGAGGATCTGCCGTTTGTGATCTCACAGGCCGACGTGGCGACAGCCCAGATCGCGTCGCGGTTGGCGGCGACCACGCCCAACGTCAAACTGGGCGAGAAGCTGGAGTTCAACGATGCCGGGCTGGACCTGCCGAAGATCACCGAGGACCTGGAGCGCCGTGCCATTGAAGAGGCACTGCGGCGCACGGGCGGTGTGATCACGGAGGCAGCGCGCGCGCTCCACATCACACGGCGGATGCTCCGTTACAAGATGGACAAACTCAACCTTACGTCGGGTCGCGCGGAAGAGGCGGAACTGGAACCCGAGGAGTTGGACGAGAGCACGCCCGCAACAATGTGACGCATCCAAAGTTGTCCGCCTGGGAGCGATCCGTTGGCCAATTTTGCGCCGGTCTGGCCGGGAATGCCGGCTTTGCATCCTCCCAACCCGCCGGAAGCCCCGTACCAACGGGTTCCCGGGTGGGTCCCACTTTCCGCAGTACCGTGGCATACGCATTGCTGGATCAGTGCCTTGCACCCTCATTGGGGAGTGCAAAACAGCCCGGAGGCAGGAGGAAAAAAGGATGAACAAGCTCACGCACAGAGTAGTTGTCGCGGTGGTGGTCGCGATTGTCGGCGGCCTTGGCAGTTCGCAGGTATTCGCCCTTGGATTTAGGAACCCCGATCAGGATGCGCGAGCCACGGGTCAGGGTGAAGCGTTCGTGGCGCAGGCCGATGATGCCTCGGCGATCTACTACAATCCCGGCGGCCTGACACAGATCCAGGGCACGGAGATCACCTCCGGCGCGATACTGTCTTTCCCGAACGAGCAGTTGAAGGGAGCTGGTTCTGGCGGAGAGATGAACACGATGGCATTCATCCCGCACTTCTACGCGGCGACGGACTTCGGAGCGGCACAGTCTCCCTGGCGTTTTGGACTCGGTTTCAATGTTCCGTTCGGCAATAAGGCCGAGTATCCCGATGGCGGCCCGTTCCGCTACATTGTCACGCAGGCGAGCCTGGTGGTCTTCAATATCCAGCCGACGGTTGCGTATCAGTTCAACGAACACCTGTCGCTCGGGGCCGGGTTGAACATTTACGACGGCGCCACCGACTTGAAGCGCAGTGTTGACCTCTCAGGTTTCGGGCTACCGGATGGTCACGTCCATTTTGATGGCGGCGGGCAGGCTTTCGGGGCCACGGCGGGTCTGATGTGGAAAATTACGCCGCAGCACACGGTCGGCGTCGTGTACCGCAGCCCGTTTGAGATCAACTTTGACGTCCACGCGAGCGTGAAAACCGTGCTCGGCACCGAAGCAAAGCCCGCCCATTCCTCCATTCAGTTTCCCCAGTCTGTCGCTGGCGGCTACGCATTTCGACCCACGAAAAAACTGAAACTGGAAGCGGACATCGAGTGGACGAACTGGGAAATGCTCCATAAAGTCGTATTGCACGAGCCCGGTGGCTCACTGGATGGCACCACGATCCCGTTCGGCTGGCGGGACAGTATGTTCTATGAATTTGGCGCGCAGTATGAGGTGGACGATCACTGGACCGTACGCGGCGGCTATATTTATTCCGAGAACACGGTACCGAACAGCTCGTTCTCACCGACGGTGCCGGACTCGAACCGCCACGTGTTCAGCGGGGGCCTCGGCTATTCCGTGCCGCGGTTCTCCGTGGACGTTGTCTACCAGTACAGTTTGTCGGAAAACCGCACGGTCAACAGTAGTGCTACCCGCACGGCCAATGGTCTCGCGGCCTCGAATGGCACCTGGGAGAGCGATGATCACGCAGTGATGGTCACGTGCAGTTTGAAATTCTAAAGGAAACGGAAGAGGTCAGCCATGACAGCATTGGACACAGCGACAATCGAGGCTCCGCCCCCCAGAGTGGCGGAGAAACCAACCTTGCTCATCGCGGATGACGAGCCGGGTCCGCGCGAATCGCTGCGGATTGTTTTCAAGGATCGCTACCACTGCGCCATCGCCACCTGCGGTCGCGAGGCAATCGAATACGCGCGTACACACGCGGTGGATGCGGCCGTCCTCGACATCAAGATGCCGGACCTCAGCGGTGTCGACGTCCTGCGTGAACTCAAGGAGATCGACCCCGACATTGAGTGCGTGATGCTGACGGGCTACGAGACCATCGAAACCGCGCGCGCGGCGGTGCGTTACGGCGCGGCCGATTACCTCAACAAGCCGTTTGACGTATTCTCCGTGCGTGAGGTGCTCGACAAGTGCATGAAGCGCCGCCAGGAAAAGCTCGCTGCAGCGGAGAACCTTCGAACTCTCGAACAGACCAACGAACAACTCGCGGGGGAACTGGCCCAGCTCAGCCGCGCCGTCGAGGCGGGGGTGCTGTCCGCCGGCGTCGTGCACGAAATGAACAACCCGCTGGCGATCATCGCGGGTTACTCCGATTTGCTCAGCCGTGACCTTGCCGCGCTCACTGTGACCGACCGGGAAACCGCGCAGCATGTCAGACAACGCCTCGCGTCGATTCAGCGCGAGATCGTCCGTTGCAAGGACATTG
The DNA here is from genome assembly GCA_041491705.1 of Verrucomicrobiia bacterium. Classification (GTDB taxonomy): domain Bacteria; phylum Verrucomicrobiota; class Verrucomicrobiia; order Palsa-1439; family Palsa-1439; genus Palsa-1439. The sequence continues at coordinate 1,619 of JBGPVO010000032.1, read as the reverse complement.
CCCGCCGTTTCTTGAATTTCTCCCGAGGCAATGCGGACGCGCGGGAAACGGTGGGAGCCCGCAAGCTGCTGGAGGACGCAGCCGCATTGATCAAGGCGCATCCAGCCAATCGCAGCACGGAAATCCAGTTCACGTCCGGCGACCCGGATCCGGAGCTGCATGTGAATCCCGCGGAAATCCTGCAGATACTGATCAATCTGGGGGTGAATGCGCTGCACGCCATGAACGGAGGCGGAGTCCTGCAGTTTGCTGCCATGCGCGCTACGTCGCTGCCAGCCGAGTTCGCGTTCCGCCCGGATTCCTTCGACCCCCAGCGACCGCTGGTGAAGATGACCGTAACGGACAACGGCGCCGGCATCGCCCCCGAGAACATCGGCAAGATTTTCCAGCCATACTTCACGAGCAAGAAGGAGGGCACAGGACTTGGCCTGGCCATCGCGTGCGAACTCGTGGCCCGCTACGGCGGCGCCATCGACGTGCAGAGCGTGGTCGGACAGGGCACCACCTTCAGCCTCTACTTGCCGCTCGCGACCTGAATCTGCTACCATCCCCGCCATGATGGGTGGGGAACCCACAGAAAAGCGGTGTATTCTTGGTATCGAGGGGGGCGGCACGCGCACCGTCGCTCTTCTTGCCGATGAACGAGGGAAGGTCCTCAGGCGTCTTGAAGTTGGCCCCCTGAACCTCAAACTCTTGTCGGACTCCGACGTTCTCAAGCGGCTCCGTGATATCCGGCGCCACGCGCCCCATCCTTCGTCGCTGGCACTCTGCCTCGCCGGTTGCCGTGATGCCACTGACCGTTCCCGCGCCCGCACTCTCGCGGAGCGGGTCTGGCCCCAAGTGCCTGCGTATGTAGGCAGCGATATGGATTCCGGCTTCGCCGCTGCCTTCGGCCCAAACGGCTCGGGTATCGTTATCGTTAGCGGCACCGGCTCATGCGTATACGGTCGCAGCGGGGCCCGAGTTGCTCGCGCGGGTGGCTGGGGCCATTTGCTCGGCGACCACGGCAGCGGCTACTGGATCGCATTGACAGGACTGCGGGCGTCGATCCGCGAGTATGACCGTCGTGGCCGCATCAACAAACGTCTGCGGCGCGTGCTTCGGCGCCTGTGTCTGAATTCCCCTGATCAGCTTGTCGATTGGATACAGAATGCGAGCAAGGACGCGATCGCGGCGTTCGCCGCGGATATCCTCGAAGGCGATGCAGGGCTGATGCTCCAAGCGGCCTCGTTTCTGGCGCAGGATTGCCACGCGGTGGCGCAGAAGCTGGGATTGGAAAAACCGCGTGTGGTGCTCAGCGGCGGTGTGTTGCGGGACAATCGCAAGCTCGCGATCCTCGTCAGCAATCGTGTTCGGACCATGTTGCCGGGAGCAACGGTCACTCGCGCCACCAAGGAATCTCCCGTCGGCGCTCTGAGACTTGCCGGCAGTGCATGCCGCGTTTCAATGCCAGTGCCTTCCGTGGTCCCTTCGCGTCGCACGCGCGCCATCACCGAGCAGCGCAACCCGCGCACAATGGATTTGGACAAACGTTCGGTGTCGCAGCTCATCGACACGATGTTGACCGAGGAATCGCGCGTAATTCCCGCGTTACGCAAGAACAAAGCTTCAATCGCGCG
>JBGPVO010000031.1:0-9528 GCA_041491705.1 Verrucomicrobiia bacterium | reverse complement strand
CCATCCGTAATGATCCCGCGGCGATACTGCTTCTCGACGTCGGCCACATCTTTGAGCGCGTCGCCGATCACCACGGTCTTCTCCTTCGGAACAATCATGTCCTCGATGCCAATGGAAATTCCCGCGAGCGTGGCGTGCTCGAAGCCGAGCGCCTTGAGTTTGTCCAGCACGTCAACCGTCTTCTGGTGCCCCACGGTGCGGTAACATTGCCAAATGATGTCGCCCAGCGACGATTTGTTGACACCACGGTTGATGAACCCGAGTTCCGGTGGCCAGATTTCGTTGAAAATCACACGACCGACAGTCGTTTCAATGACCTTCGAAACGGAATCGCCGTACACGGTCGGGCGGCCGTAGTCAGGATTCTTCAAGCGAATGCGTTCGTGTATCTTCACGTCGCGTTCGTCGTGGCAGAAGAACACTTCCTGCGCGTCGGAGAACAACTTCAATCGCTTGCTCTCACCGCCGCTTTCTTTCTTGCCACCGTGCGTAAGGTAATACATGCCGAGCGCGATGTCTTGGGTTGGCGTCGTGATCGGCTTGCCGCTGGAGGGCGAGAAGATGTTGTTCGGCGCCAGCATGAACAGCCGGGCTTCCAATTGCGCCTCGACGGACAACGGAACATGCACGGCCATCTGGTCGCCGTCGAAGTCGGCGTTGTACGCCGTGCACACCAACGGATGAATACGAATCGCGTCACCTTCGATGAGTTGCGGCTCAAACGCCTGAATCGAAAGGCGGTGCAACGTCGGCGCGCGGTTCAACAGGACGGGATGCCCCTTGCTCACCTCTTCGAGAATGTCCCAGACTTCGGGCGACTGGCGTTCGATGAGTTTTTTCGCCGAGCGAATCGTGTGCACCAGCCCCATCTCGCGCAGCCGGCGAATGATGAACGGCTCGAACAGCACCAGCGCCATCTTCTTCGGCAACCCGCATTGGTGCAACTTCAGCTCCGGGCCGATAACGATGACCGAACGTCCCGAGTAATCGACGCGTTTGCCCAGCAAGTTATGGCGGAAGCGGCCTTGCTTGCCCTTGAGCATGTCGGCCAGAGACTTCAGTGAACGGCTGCCGGCGCCGGTGACCGGCCGGCCGTGCCGACCGTTGTCGAGCAGCGCGTCCACCGCCTCCTGCAACATGCGCTTCTCGTTGCGTATAATCACGTCCGGTGTGCGCAACTGCAGCAGGTTCTTCAGGCGATTGTTCCGGTTGATCACGCGGCGGTACAAATCGTTGAGATCGCTGGTGGCAAAGCGACCGCCTTCCAGCGGAACCAGGGGACGGAGATCCGGCGGAATCACAGGCAATACTTCCAGGATCATCCACTCGGGACGCATCTTCGAATTGAGGAAACCCTTCGTGAGCTTCAGGCGCTTGGCGATCTTCTTGCGGATCTGCTTGCTCTTGGTCGAGTCGAGCTGATGCTCCAACTCGTGCGCGAGTTTGCGGAGGTCGACCTTCCCCAAGACCTCCTTCACCGCTTCCGCGCCCATCTTGGCGGTGAAGCCGTCGGCGTACTGCTCGCGCGCTTCGCGGTATTCCATTTCGGTGAGAAGTTGCTTGTCCTTCAACGGCGTCTTGCCGGGATCGACCACCATGTAGTCTTCGTAGTAGAGCACGCGCTCAAGGTCACGCGCCGTCATGTCGACCATCAGGCCCATGCGCGACGGCATGCACTTGAAGAACCAAATATGACTGACGGGCACGGCCAGCTCGATGTGGCCCATGCGCTCCCGACGCACGCGCGCCAGGGTCACTTCGACGCCGCACCGATCACAGATCACCCCGCGATGCTTGATGCGTTTGTACTTGCCGCAATTGCATTCCCAGTCCCGCACGGGACCAAAAATGCGCTCGCAAAACAGACCGCCCTTCTCGGGCTTGAACGTGCGATAGTTGATCGTCTCGGGGTTTTTCACTTCCCCATGCGACCACGAGCGGATCGTATCCGGCGATGCCACGCCAATGCTGACGTGATCGAAGGCATCCGCCTTCTCCAAACCGAGCGCGGCGCGCGCGGCTGCCGTGGCGGCCGTGGTGGAAGGCACTGAGGTTCCAGGTTTTGCTGCGATCATATTTTGTGCTCGCCTCCGTTCTTCCCGACGCGAACGTCGAGGCACAGGCTCTGCATTTCCTTCATCAACACATTGAACGACTCAGGTGTACCCGCTTCGAGCGTGTTGTCGCCTTTGACGATGGATTCGTAAATGCGGGTGCGGCCCTGCACGTCGTCGCTCTTGACCGTGAGCAGTTCCTGCAACGCGTACGCGCACCCGTAGGCTTCCATCGCCCAGACTTCCATTTCACCGAAGCGCTGGCCGCCATACTGCGCCTTGCCGCCCAGCGGTTGTTGCGTGACCAGGGAGTACGGACCGACGGCGCGCGCGTGAATCTTGTCCGCCACGAGGTGGCCCAGCTTCAACATATAGATATAGCCGACCACGACCTCCTGATCGAACGGTTCGCCCGTGCGGCCATCGTAGAGCCGCGACTTGCCGTCCGCCTTCACCCACGAGAAGCCATCCACCTTCCTCGCCTGTTCAATCATCTCGTGAATTTCCTTCTCGGTCACGCCGTCGAATACCGGTGACGCGATCTTCAGCCCGAGTGCTTTGGCCGCGACGCCAAGGTGCGTTTCCAACACCTGGCCGACGTTCATACGGCTCGGCACACCCAGCGGGTTCAACACGATGTCCACCGGCGTCCCGTCATCGAGAAACGGCATGTTCTCCTCGGGCAACACCTTGGCAATCACGCCCTTGTTACCATGGCGGCCCGCCATCTTATCGCCCACGCTCAGTTTGCGTTTGCTGGCGATGTAGACCTTGACCTGCTTGATGATCCCGGGATCGACGTCCTCGCCGCTCTCGATGCGGTCAAGCTGACGATCCCGCTCCATATCGAGTTCGCTGAAGCGGTGCTCGAACTCGCCGATAATTTCGCGAATCTTGATGCGGATCGGTGACGGATCGATTTCAATGTGGTCGTACACCGTGGCCAGCTTGCGCAGCAGCGTCTTGGTAATCTTGCGGTTGGCCGGAATGATGATTTCGCCCGTCTCCGCGTTGACCACGTCGAGCGGGATCTTTTCGCCGAGGAGAATGTTGCTCAGCTTCTCCGTGAGTTCCTCGCGCAACTCGGTCGACTTCTTCTTGTGCTCTTCCTCAATAGCCTTTTTCTGGCGGCGAATCTCGGTCGGTGTCAGGTTCGGACGCGTCGGCTCTTTGCGGGCGGACACTTTCACGTCCATCACGATGCCGTAGGTGCCGCTCGGCACCCGCAGCGAGGTGTCTTTCACGTCCGCGGCCTTCTCACCGAAAATCGCGCGCAGCAACCGCTCTTCGGGAGCCAGTTCGGTCTCGCCTTTCGGCGTGATCTTGCCTACGAGGATGTCGCCCGGTTTCACTTCAGCGCCCACGCGAATCACGCCGTCGTGGCCGAGGTCCTTCAGAGCTTCTTCGCCAACGTTCGGAATGTCCCGGGTGATTTCCTCGGGCCCAAGCTTCGTATCGCGCGCGCCCGCTTCGAACTCGTCCACGTGAATCGACGTGTACACGTCCTCCTTGACGAGCCGTTCATTGACGAGAATGGCGTCCTCAAAGTTGTAACCGCACCACGGCATGAAGGCGACGAGCACGTTGCGGCCCAGCGCCAGTTCCCCGTTCTCGCAGCACGGGCCGTCCGCCAGTACCTGCCCCTTCTTGATCTTCTCGCCGCGCTTGACGATCGGTTTCTGGTTGAAACAGGTGCCGGCGTTCGAGCGCATGAACTTGCGGAGTTCGTACACCCAGAGATGGTTCTCGGGGTCGGTAGCAATTTTGCGTTTGCCTTCCGGCAGTTCGCCATCTTTTGTCACGACAATGCGACGCGCGTCCACGCTGGCCACCACGCCCGACTCGTCTGCCACGATGCACACCTTGGAGTCGCGCGCGATGCGCCCCTCCAAGCCCGTGCCGACCAGGGGCGAATCGCTCTGGAGCAGCGGCACTGCCTGGCGTTGCATGTTCGAACCCATCAACGCGCGGTTGGCGTCGTCGTGTTCGAGGAACGGGATGAGACCCGCGGCGATCGAGACCAACTGCTTCGGCGACACGTCCATATAATGCACGCGGTTCGGTTCGACTTCGATGAAGTCACTCTTGTAGCGGCAGGAGACCTTCTCGAGCTGGAAATGCCCGCGGCCATCGACCGGGGCGTTCGCCTGCGCGACGACGTAGTTCTCCTCCTGATCGGCGGTCAGATAATCGACCTGCTCCGTCACGCGGCCGTCCTTGACTTTGCGGTACGGCGTCTCGAGAAAGCCGAACGCATTGATACGCGCGTACAGACTCATGGCGCTGATCAACCCGATGTTCGGGCCTTCAGGCGTTTCAATCGGGCAAATCCGCCCGTAGTGTGACGGATGAACGTCGCGGACTTCGAATCCGGCGCGCTCGCGTGACAAGCCGCCCGGCCCGAGGGCCGACAAGCGGCGCTTGTGCGTCAGCTCGCTGAGCGGGTTCGTCTGGTCCATGAACTGGCTGAGCTGGCTGCGGCCGAAGAAATCACGGATGACCGCCGAGAGCGCCTTGGGATTGATGAGTTGCTGCGGCGTCATGGTGTCGGTGTTGACGTCGAACAGCGTCATGCGCTCCTTGACCACGCGTTCGGTGCGCGCCAAACCAATGCGACACTGATTGGCGAGCAACTCGCCCACCGTGCGCAACCGGCGGCTGCCGAGATGGTCGATGTCGTCGATGGAGCCTTCGCCTTTGCGGAGGTTCAGCAGATACGTGATCGCCTCGATCAGGTCTTCCTTTTCGAGGACGCGGCTCTCCATGTCGGCATTGCGGTTCAACTTCTGATTAATCTTGTAGCGGCCGACGCGACCAAGGTCGTAGCGGCGCGCATCGAAGAACAGGCGTTTGATGAGCGCGTTGGCGTTGGCAATCGTAGGGGGATCGCCGGGACGTAATCGACGATAAATATCCTTCAAGGCCTCTTCCTGGTCCTTGCAGGTGTCCTTGCGCAAGCACTTGACGATGCAGCCGTCATCCACGGAAATATCGACGACCTTGACCTTGTCCACACCGAGATCGATCAACTGCCGGGCGACGCTTTTATTGAGCGGCTCGAACGCCCGCCCCACGACCAGTTGCTTCTCCGTATCCATCACGTCGGCAATGAGGACCTTGTTGGCCGTCTCTTCCCCGCTGGTGAACTCCTTCAGCTTTACGTCCTCGATCTGATAGAACAATTTGAGAACATCTTCGTCGGTGCTGTAGCCGAGGGCGCGCAGGAACGTTGTCGCCAGGAATTTGCGGCGGCGGTGGCGGCGGTCCAGATAGATGTTGAGCAGGTCATTGTTGTCAAACTGCACCTCCAGCCAGGAGCCGCGGTCGGGGATGATGCGGAAGCCGTACAACACTTTGCCGCTCGTGTGAATGGTCGATTCGAAGCAGATGCCGGGCGACCGGTGCAACTGGCTGACGATGACGCGTTCGGCGCCATTGATGACGAAGCTACCCGACGGGCTCATGAGCGGGATTTCGCCCATGTACACTTTCTCTTCCTTCGTCCCGTTCGTGTCCTTGAGACGGAATGTGACGTGCAGCGGGCCACTGTAGGTGATGCCTTCCCGCAGGCAATCCAGCCACGACGTCTTGGACTCGCCGATGGAGTATTCCACGAAATCGAGCGTGGCCTGGCCGTCATAACTCGCAATCGGGAACACTTCCTTGAACACGGCCTGAAGTCCGACGTTCTTGCGACGGGTCGTCGCCTCCGCCTGCAAAAACTCTGCGTACGAATCGGTTTGGGCCTCAATCATCGGAGGAGGCTCAATCACGTCGCCCAACTTGCCGAAATATTTTCGTTCAGCCATTGATTACTTCCCGGGCATCCCTGCCCTCTGACTGCTATTTTGCCAACTGTTATTTGCGGGAGCGCGGTGTGTGCCACGCCCCCCACCCGAATTCGGACAAACGAACCACTGCTACTTGAGCTCGACCTTGGCGCCAGCCGCTTCGAGCTTCTTCTTGATCTCCTCGGCCTCTTCTTTCGTGACGCCTTCCTTCACAGTCTTTGGAGCGCCTTCAACCAGGTCCTTGGCTTCCTTCAAGCCGAGGCTGGTGACGGTGCGCACTTCCTTGATCACGGTGATCTTGTTCGGACCTGTTTCCTTCAGGACCACGTCGAAGGTCGTCTTGGCTTCCGCTGCCGGAGCCGCGCCTGCGCCGCCGGCGGGTGCGGCCGCCACGGCGACCGGGGCCGCCGCGCTAACGCCCCATTTCTCTTCGAGTTTCTTCGAGAGTTCCGCGGCTTCGATAACCGTCAGGCCGCTCAGTTGTTCCACGATTTGATCCAGATTTGCTGCCATGTTCGTATCCTTCCTCTCGGTATCGTCGCACCCCGAAGCCTCGGGATGTTTACGGCCGACAGCCATCGGCCCGACGAGGAACCATTTGTTTCCGCTCTTACGCGGGAGCCGCCCCGACAGCCGCCGGGGTCGCCGCTCCCTGTTTATCGGCGTGTGCCTTCAAGACACGCGCAATTTGACTCGCGGGCGCGCCGAGCACGACCGCCATGCGGGTGGCCGGGGTCTGCAACAGGCCCACGAACTGCGCCCGCAACACATCCAGCGAAGGCAAATCGGCGACGGCGGAAATCTCGTCCGCGCTCAACGCCTTCTTGCCCATCGACCCGACTTTGAATTTCGGTTTCTCAAATTCCTTGCCGAATTGCTTCAACACCTTCGCGACGGCCCCGATATCGGACTTCTCGTTGCCGACGACGACCGCGGTCATTCCGCCGAAGTTTTTGTCGAACTCGGGAAGCTCGGCGGCTTTCATCGCATGCCGCAGCATCGTGTTCTTGGCCACGTGATACTCGGCCCTGGCGCCACGCAGCCGCTTGCGCAGCTCGGCAAACTGCTGCACCGTCATCCCCTTGTATTCCGTCAGGATCACGAACGGTGACGCGCCGACCTGTTTCTTCAAATCTTCAACAATCAGTTGTTTCTCTGGTCTCATGAGAATCTCGATCCCCTACCGTCAGCTCACTGAAAACTCGTGATGGTCAATCTTGATGCCCGGACCCATTGTGCTCGAGAGTGTGCAGCTCTCGATAAAATGGCCCTTGGAGGTAGCCGGCTTCGCGTGCACCACGGCGCTGATGACCGCCTTTGCGTTATCCTCGATCGCCCTGCCCTCGAACGACAGTTTGCCAAACGAAACGTGCAGGTTGGCCGCCTTGTCCATCTTGAATTCGACGCGGCCCGCCTTCACTTCTTTGACCGCTTTGGCGGTGTCGTCCGTGACCGTGCCCGTCTTCGGATTCGGCATCAGGCCCTTGGGGCCAAGCACCTTGCCGAGCTTGCGGACTTCCTGCATGGCTTCGGGCGTCGCGACCGCCACATCAAAATCTGTCCAGCCCTCCTGGCACTTCTTCACGAGGTCCTCAAACCCGATGAAGTCCGCGCCCGCGTCTTTCGCAGCCTGCGCAGCCGTTCCCTTTGCGAAGACAACCACGCGCACCTTCTTACCGCTGCCGTGCGGAAGCGCGACGGTGCCGCGCACCATCTGGTCGCTTTGCTTGGGATCGACACCCAACTTGAACGCCAGTTCAATCGTCTCGTCAAATTTCGTCTTCGGTAGCTTCTTGAGAAGCTCGACCGCGTCGCCAATCTTGTACTGGCGCTTCGCGTCGACCTGCTTGACTGCCTCGTTGTACCGTTTGCCGTGTGTTGCCATAAAAACCTCGGACTTGCTAATCAACCACGTCGATGCCCATGCTGCGTGCCGTACCGGCGATGACGCGACAGGCGGCTTCCTCGCTCTTCGCATTGAGGTCGGCCATCTTTGTCTTGGCGATTTCCAACACCTGCTTGCGGGTGACCTTGCCGACCTTGTTACGGTTCGGTTCGCCGCTGGCGGTCGCAATGCCCGCCGCCTTCTTCAACAGCGCACTGGCAGGGGGTGACTTGGTGATGAACGTAAAGGTCTTGTCTTTATAGACCGTGATGACCACGGGAATGATCGTCCCGGCCATCTTCTGCGTCGCCGCGTTAAATTGCTTGCAGAACTCCATGATATTGACGCCCTGTTGGCCCAATGCGGGACCGACGGGCGGCGCAGGGTTAGCCTGACCCGCGGGGATCTGCAACTTGATCATGCCTGTGACTGGTTTTCCTGCCATGTTCCCTCGTTACGCGCGCTCGACCTGCCAGTACTCCAACTCAACCGGCGTCGAACGTCCGAAAATTGATACCGAAATCTTCAGTTTGCCACGGTCGGGATCGATCTCGTCGATCACGCCCGTGAAGTTCTGGAATGGCCCGTCCGTGACCTTGACCGTCTCACCCTTTTCGAAGGCGACCTTCGGAGCAACCTTCTCCTGGCGTTCCTCGATCTGTGCCAGGATGCTCTCCACTTCGTCCTGCTTCAGCGGCACGGGACGATCTCCCCCGATGAACCCGATGATGCCCGGCGTCTCGCGGACGAAGTACCATGACCGTTCCTGCAACTGGTTTTTCTCATCGAGCAGCTTCATATGCACGAGGATGTAGCCCGGGTAAAACTTCCGTGTGCTGGTCGTTTTCTTGCCCTTTTTGACCTCCGCGACCTTCTCCGTCGGAATCAACACTTCCTTGATCCATTCACCCATTTCTTCGACTTTGATCCGTTTCTCGATGCTATCCTTCACCTTCTGCTCCTGGCCAGAAAGCGTGTGCAGCACGAACCACTGAAACTCTGATTTTACAGTCGATTCCATTTCGTCTCTTTCGTTAAGTCTTGGTCAGGAAGGCAATGATGCGCAGGAACACCGTGTCCGCCAGCGCGACGAATACGCCGAGGACCAGCACGGTGACAATCACGACGATAGTCGAGTCCACCAATTCCTGCCGGGTTGGCCAGGACGACTTTTTCAATTCCGCCCAGACCTCGACCACAAAGCCCCGCGCTTTTAGAAATGGGTTTGTCATGTGTACGCTGTTCTCATGTCGCCTCTACCGCCATTCTCCGCAAGCTCGCCTCGACGTCTCCAAAACTGGCACGCCAGGAGGGACTTGAACCCCCAACCTACGGTTTTGGAGACCGTCGCTCTGCCAATTGAGCTACTGGCGTATCCGCACTGCGGTCTCTTCCGCGCCGAACCTCCGTCCTCGCTTACTTCGTTTCGCGATGCGAGACGTGCTTCCCGCACTTCGGGCAAAACTTGCGCAACTCGATCCGTTCAGAACCTGGCGCCCGCTTGTTCCGCGTCGACGTGTAGTTGCGGCTCTTGCACTCCGTGCAGGCCATCGTAATTAACTCTCTGGGCATCTTGCGTCAGCTCCGAATCGTGGCCTTATTCCACTATATCCGTCACGCGTCCCGCGCCAACCGTGCGCCCGCCCTCACGAATGGCGAACCGCATCGTCTTTTCCATGGCGATCGGCGTGATCAATTCGATCTCCATGTTCACGTTGTCGCCGGGCATCACCATCTCGACACCCTGCGGCAATTTCGCAACGCCGGTGACGTCCGTCGTGCGGAAGTAGAACTGTGG
>JBGPVO010000030.1:0-9541 GCA_041491705.1 Verrucomicrobiia bacterium | reverse complement strand
TGTCGTACTTCTCGCGGATCTCTTTGACTTTGTCCTCGGCGGCCTTCTTCTCGTCGGGTAACGCCTTCGCCAGCTTCTCGTCGTACAGCGCCTTCTTGCGGACGACGCTGTCATAGACAAGAAAGTCGAAGATCTTCTTCGCCTCGTCCTTGTTGATGCCGGAGCCGGGCTTGTGCATCATCCGTTTGATGTAGCGCTCCCATTCGGCGGGCAACGCGTACTCGGAGTTGATCGGCCGGCTCAGTTTGTGGCACTGCGTACACTTCGTCGAGAACACCTCGTAGTTCTCCTGAATGCCCGGCGGATACTTCGACACGTCGATGGTGGCCGGGCCCTGCTCGAACTTCGCGATGCGTGCTTTGGTTTCTTCATCGAGCGGCTGATCCGCAGCCCGCGCCCAGTTGCCCTGCGCCAGAGCGAGCGTAGCCGCACACAGAAGAAGCGTCCGTAAACGTTTGGATTTCATGCTTGTCCTCTTGGTTTGCTGTGGTTCATCTCCTGGAGTGTGCTGCCCGTGCCGCCGGGCAAAGACGGACACAAAGCCTAGCTCAACCTAAATCCTTTGTCCTAGATTCTTATAACGGAAAGACGGGAGGTGGGCTACTTGCCGGTTGGTAATTGCTACTTGGAATTTGGCTTGCCCGAGACCGCGGATCGCTGGTTCAGCGCCTCAACAGCGGGAACAGCCAGGAAGTGCTGCTATGAAGCCGGACGGCGCGCAAGTACTGGCACGTTGGCTTCCGGAAGTCTTAACACGGAGTAACGGGGCTCGAAGCCGACCCCTTTTGCGATTTTCCTAAGGAATTTGATGGTTAAACCGGGCATGTCCACAAATAGGCCCACAAGAAAATGTCCCGGTTTGGCACGATTTGTTATCGGTTGTCACGGATGAGCGGTGCGGCGGTGTGGCGCAGGTTTGGCTCCATTCAACCGAAGATACAAGACTCGAAGATGGTCGAAACCGCTAAAAACAGCGAGGCCCTGCGCCTCTTGGGCACGCACGAGTATTTACATGGTACAGGATGGGGATCGTTTCTGCCCGATCCTCGAAATCTTTCGGCTTCTCCACAACGATGTCCCACAATTCCGCCGGCGTGCCGGCATTGTCCACCGGCCCCTTGGAATATGGTGCCTCGGACTCAGAGACCGCCCGCTCCTCATATTGCGTCTTTAACTGGATCACGTAGGCTGAGAGCGGGCGGATGTCCTTGATTTGCATCTTGACCGTGTCCGCCATCAGTTAACCGAGGGCGACGGCTTTCTCGGCGAGGATGCCTCGATCGTTGTCGGTCGGGAGAATACGGCTGTCGATCTGATTGCGCAGGACGCGATTCTCCTCGAGCAGATACTCGATTCTGCGTAACAGGTCTTCGTTGACGCTACCGGTGATGTAGGCCAGCATTCGTTTCCAAGGCATGGAATGTTCCTCGCGGTAATGCTAGCCGAGGACATTCAGCGAGGACGAGTTATTTGACCCCACGGGGTGTGGGCTGTTTCGCCATCCGATCACAAATGCCGGTAGACTGCCAAGAGCGAATTCGCAATCTGAACCACCTGCTCACCGGGCAGCGTGTCTAGCACGGCTCGAGTCACATCATTGTAGTCGCCATACACCGCGAAATCATGCCAGATGATCAGTCCATTGGGTTTGACCATTTTCAGTGCATTGGCGGTATCGGACTTGACCGCTTCGTAGTGGTGGGCCCCGTCTACAAAGACGATGTCCATGTTGCCGAAGTACGGCGAAAAATCAAACGTGAGTGAGTTGCCATACAATTGCCGGATCTTCGGCTCAACGTCTTTGCCCTTGTATTCTGCCCCTGGGGAACTGGTCTTGATGACCGACAGATCGGCGGCAATCACCTTATCATCGAAACGCTCTCGCTGGTTCGGCGGCAAATCCAATGTCCAGATAGTGCAATCGTCCGGCGAATTGAGGGCAAAACTCAGAGCGGTTCGACCCCGATACGTGCCAATCTCAAAGACATTGCGCGGCCGAGAGGTCTTCGTAATCAACGCCAGGTATGCCAGTTCGTCGAGCCAGACATCGATCCCTTCACCAGTTAAATGCTCGAGAGTGATGCGTGTCCCTCTGGGAATGTTCACGAGACTGAAGATATCTTTGCTGATCCATTGATCTTTCTCGACCAGCGACATGTACTCGCGAAACACCCTGCCGGGAAATCTGCGGCAATTGCGTCGGTTCTTGATTGCCAGTCGGATGAATAAGAGGTTGATGGTCTCCAACACCCCCATGGCCAATCGTAGTTTCTTGTTTTTTATCAACCACACGGTCTATGCCTCTGTATGTTGGTTTCAGTCTATGACGCCGCAGGCAACGTGGACTGCGGCTTGGCCTATAGTTCAACTCGCATGTTAACAGGCTCCTCACCAGATTTGAAGGAGGGTCTTTAGCTTCGAAAGGGCGGGGCGGAGACCACTGTACAAGGCGAGGGTGTGGCGTGAAGCGCAGTTGGTCGGCATGGATGGAATGCGGTAAGCGGAGATCGCGCGCACCGAAGGCTACCTGTGCATCGCACGAGCCGCCCAAAACCGCTCCCCCCTGCCCCTGTTTTCCGCACGCGCTCGATTCGTCTGCGCCGTCCAACTCGCACCCGCTCTTGCTCCCCCCCCCTTTCCTCTCTCTCTACGTCACGCGCACCAGCGGCCAACGTGAGCGCAACGCGACGCCTTCCCGCCGCCGACTCGACGGCTACCCCTCACGCTGTCGGGTGTGGTCGTGTGGACTGGCCTGCCGTCGTGAATATGCCGCTCCGAAAACTGAGTGTGACTAGCCTAACCGAAAGACGAAAGAGGGTGTCACGCTTGTGCCTTGCGTAACACCCTCTGTCCGTGAGCTTAAGATTGGCTCCGCAGGAAGGACTCGAACCTTCAACCTAGTGATTAACAGTCACTCGCTCCACCATTGAGCTACTGCGGAACCGAAATTGACCTGCTCTATATAGGCGAGACGCCCAGTTTCGTCAACTCCGCGCGCGCCTGATCCGGATTCTGATAATGGATGCCGATCATGCCAACGCGGCGGGCGGCCTCGGCGTTGGCGGCGATGTCATCGAGAAACACCGTGCGCCCCGCCGTCAGCCCGTACGTTCGCAGCGCGTGCTGATAAATCGCGGCGTCTGGTTTGAGCACGCCCACCTCGTGCGAAAACACGTGCGCGTCGAAGTCGTTCAGGAACGGGTAGCGTTCAAGGACAAAATCGGTGTGGATGGCGTTCGTGTTCGACAACAGCAGCCGCGGCAACCGCGTCTTCAGCGATTCGGCCAGCGCGATCATCGGCTCGATGGGCGAGAAGATATCGGACCACAGCAACGCGAACTCTTCGTACGTGCCGTCGAACCCGATGTCTTTGGCGACCGTATGGAAGAACCGCTTCTTCGAGAGTCTGCCCAGCGTCAACTCATACACGTACGGCGTGCTTTGCCCGTACTCCTCAATCTCCTGCCGCGACTTGCCGGTGCGCGCCGCCAGCCGTTCCGAGGCGCGCGCGCTGTCAAAGGCGAGCAACACGTTGCCCAAATCAAAAATGACCGCATCGATTCCGTTCATAGCCGCCTGAGCACGCTTTCAGCGATCCGTCCGGCCTCATCCATCGTTTTGCCGAACGAGACGAACCCGTGGTTTCGCATGATCACGAATTGGCTCCCATCCAGCGCGTTCAGGATCTCGGCGACCAGTTCGGGTGTCCCGTACGGTTGTTCGTGCGCTGTCACTCGCAACCCCAGCCGCTCCGCTTCCGCCAGCAACCGGTCGTGATGCCCGTGGAACACGGCGTTGACCCCTAGCCGCGCCTCGTAAATGCCGGCGTGCATCAGGCTCTCGCTCGACGGCTCGTACAACCCCACCACCGTCAACTCCCGTTTGTCCCGGTCCGCCTGTACCACCTCCACAAATTCCTGCCGCGTGATCCCGCCCAGATCGCCGGCCGTGCGGTTGATGAGAAACCCGTCCACCGTGCGGAAACTCAGGTTGCCGACCGTATCGCCCACCAAGCCGAGCGCCGCCCACTTCCGGCACCACCTCAACAGTTCGCCCATCCGCTCGTCGCCCGACACCGCGCGCCGCGCGTAAACCGTCTGGAATTTCGTTCCGGCGTAGACTTCAGCCATCGTCGTGCTACTTCCTGAACTGCTTTCGTATCTCGCCCGGCCTCACAATCCCCCGGTCCGTGATGATTCCGGTAATGTATTTTGCCGGTGTAACGTCAAACGCGGGATTCCCCGCCGACGCCTGCCGGGGCGATACGCGGACGCGCCCGAACCTTTCACCTGCCGTCTGCCCACATACATAGTGCATCTCATCCTCGTCCCGTTCCTCGATCGGGATGTCGTCGCCGCTCCGGCACGTCAGATCGATCGTCGAACTCGGCGCCGCCACGTAAAACGGAATCCCGTTCTCACGCGCCAGCACCGCCTTTTGGTAGGTGCCGATCTTGTTGGCCACGTCGCCGTTGGCGGCAATGCGGTCCGCGCCGACAATACACAAATCCACCTCGCCCCGGCGCATGTAAAAACCGCCGGCATTGTCCGCAATGATCTTGTGCGGCACGCCTTCCTGCAAAAACTCCCAACTTGTCAGGTTTGAACCTTGATTGCGCGGCCGCGTTTCGTCCACCCAGACGAACACCTTCCGTCCCCGCCGATGCGCCAGGTAGATCGGAGCCGGCGCGCTGCCCCAGTCCACCAACGCCAGCCACCCGGCATTGCAATGCGTCAGGACCCGCGACCCGCTCGGGACCAGTGGCAGGCCGATTTTGGCAATCTTCCTCGCCCGCTCCACATACTCGTCCGCGATGGCTTCGGCTTCCGCGACGGCTTCTTTCGCCGATCTCGCGCTGGCCCGAACGCGGTCGAGCGCGTGTTTCAGGTCGGCGGCGGTCGGTCGCGTCTCCAGCAGCCTCCGGTATGCGCGGTCAAGATCCACTCCTTCGAGGTAGGCTTGCGCCATGCCGTAGGCGGCTGTGGCGCCGATGGTTCCTGCGCCGCGGATGATCATGGTCCTGATGGCGTTGGCCGTCTGGCGATGGTTTTTCAGGCGCAACAGCTCAAACCGGTGCGGGAGCAGCGGCTGATTGATCGCGACCACCTCGCGGCCCTCCATCCACACGGCGCGATAATTTCTGCCTCGGACTTTCATGACAACCGACACTGTACCGGAGCAGGGGAAGTCTCACAAGACCACAGAAAATGTATAGAAAGCGGTCGAAAATGTATATGGTAATGGGTTGACTGTAAAGCGTTTTACGATATGATACAAAGTTAGCCAGCAGTCAAAGCAGCGATGATCCTGTCCGTGGTGAATAATCCGATCTTGAAGAGAAGGCAAAGTCTCAGAATCGGGTTGTCAAAGGTGAGACTGTGAGTGCTCGTCCGACTGAATGGTCTGCGGTGGTCGCGGGGCGTAAGTCATATGGGAAATGTCGGTAGAGGGATCTACAGATGAAACACGTCAAATTGATTTCGGCTTGTGGACTAGCCGCAACGATTGCGCTCGCGGCGACATGGGCGCCACGAGCCTGGGCCGCTGCCAAGGCGTCCGACGCCGCGTGCAATGATAACGGCAGCAACGGCTCCAACGGGGGGACCGGCTTCGGCGCGTGGTCAACAGCCATCGCCGTCGGCGGCGGCACCTATACAACCACCGACAATACCATCAGCAATGCCAGTTGCGCCACGGCGTGGGGAACCTTTACCGGCACCAACACGACCACGGCTACGAGCCAGGCGCGCCCGTTCACCAGCGCCAACAGCGCCAACGCCCTTCAGCCCGGCCAGCAGGTTTCCGTCATGATGCACAATGGCGGCATCGCCACCGGCGGTTCTGAAGGCGTGAGCTTGTGGAACACCAGCAGCAATGGGGTTCTGGAGTTGGTATTCGATGGAGGGTCGAGCACGTGGTCCATCAATGACAGCACCGGTTTCCACGCCGCCTCGCCGTCGATCCCCTATGCGGGCGGCAGCGTTTCCGGTCTCTTGGCTGTCGTAAGGTTGACGTCTTCGACGACGTACTCCCTCACGGTCACCGAGCCGGCGAATCGTGCCAGTGGAGTTCAGACCGTGTACGGGCCGTATGCCGGCACCTTGGCCAACCCGAGCGGCGGGCAAGCCATTACCCAGTTGCGCTTTTTTACGTTCGACGATGGAAGCGGCAACAACCTTCAATTCAATAACCTCAACGTCAGTTGCCCGGACACGCTCTTGTTCACCACCCAGCCCGTCTCGGAAACCGTCCCGACCAATGACGCGGCCCTGTTCTCGGCCAACACCTTCGGCGACTCCGTCACGTATCAATGGCAGTCCAGCCCCGATGGCAGCTCGTGGACCAGCATCGCCTCGGGAACGAACGGCTACACCGTCAACGCCACCAATTATGAGTCGTTCTTGTCGGTGGCCGCACAGACCAACAACTTCCAGTACCTCAGCATAGCGACCGACGCCTGCGGCAACACCGCCACCTCCAGCGTCGCCACCTTGACCCTCACCGCCACCGCCGCGCCCGGTATCACCACGCAACCCGCGAACACCGCGACGTGCAGCAATTCTCCCGCGACGTTCACCGTCACCGCGCCCGGCTCGTCGCCCGGTTACGCCTGGCTCCAGTCCTCGAATGCCGGCTGGGGCGCCGGCAGCGCCTGGAGTGTCATCGCCAGCAACGCCGGCAGCGGCGTGTTCATCGGCAGTTCCACCAACAATGATTCCGGCACCCCGGTCTGCACGGGTTTCGGCGGCAACGACATCAACAGTCCGGCCCCCGACAGGGCCCTCGGCATGTTCGGCCCGGTCATCAAGGTCCTGCGCCAATTCCCCAGCTCTCTCTCGGCGGGGCAGTGGTTCAGCATCGACATGGATAATGGCAACGTCGACACCGGCGCGCAGAATGGCTTCTCCCTGCACACGTCGTCCGGCGCCGGCGATCAGGTTTTGTTCTCGTTCTACTTTCTCGGCGGAGCGCGGAATTACAAAATCTCCGACGGCACGGGCGAACAGGACACGGGGATTCGGTTCACGCGCACCGGCCTCCGAATCCAGATGCTGATGGGACCCGGCGTGGGCGGCACGAACACCTATACGTTGTTCTTCCAGACCAACCAGTGCGGCGCCGCCACCGCCATCACCAACACGTTCTCGGGCCTCTTCAAGACCAACGGCCCGGCGGGCGCCGTGTTGCTCTTCAACAATGATGGCGCGGGCGGGTCCGCCAACGATATGTATTTCAACAACATCATCGCCGGCGCCGCTTACGACAACGCCAGCAATTACTCTGTCGGCAACTGGGTCGGCAGCAACAACGGCGATCTGCCCATCACCGGCGCGACCAATTCCAGCTACACGATCAACAACGCGCAAAGCAGCGGTACCTATTACGTCATTGTGACCAACGCTGCGGGCGCGGTGGTTTCCAGCACGGCGACGTTGACGGTCAATCCGAACCCGAACCTGAGCCTGTCGAAGACAGACGTAAGCTGCAACGGAGGCACCAACGGATCCATCCAGGCCACATTCTCAGGCGGAACGGGGGCGCTGCAGGTAAACATCGACGGTGGAGCGTACGGTGCGCAGACGTCGCCCTACACCTTCACAGGCCTCAGCGCTGGCTCGCACACGGTGAGCGTGCAGGACACCAAGGGTTGCGCGTCGAACCTGACGATTACGGTCAACCAGCCGTCGGCGGTCACAATCTCTTCGACCTCGAAACAGGACAACACGGTGTGCGGTGGGACGGCCGGCAGCATCACGGTGACGGCGTCAGGCGGGACGGGCGCGTTGCAATACTCCGACAACGGGGGAGCGACTTATCAGGAAACGAATGAATTCACGGGATTGGCTTCCGGTGCCTACAGCATTGTCGTCAGGGATGCCAACGGCTGCACGACTGCGGCCACCCCGGTCACCATCAGCGATCCGAACGGACCGAGCTTCACCTTTACCCAGGTCAACGAAACCTGCAACGGCCAGTCCGTCGGCAGCATTACGGTGACGGCGTCCGGTGGCAGTGGCAGCGGGTACACGTATTCGAAGGACAACGGCGCCACGTTCCAGGGCGGCAACCAGTTCACTGGCTTGGCGGCTGGCATTTACACCGTTGTGGTCAAGGACGGCAACGGATGCAACAGCGGAGGCCAGGTTGTCACGATCACGCAACCGAGCGCGGTTACATTTACAACCAGCCAGGTCAACGAGATCTGCAACGGCCAATCGGTCGGCAGTATCACCGTAACGGCGTCGGGCGGCAGCGGCAGCGGGTATACCTATTCGATGGATAATGGGTCCACGTTCCAGGCTGGCAACCAGTTCACCGGACTCTCGGCTGGCACCTACCAGATTGTGGTCAAGGACGGCAGTGGCTGCCTCAGTGGTGCCACGCCGGTCATCATCACCCAGCCGGCATTGCTGAGTTGCTCGGTGAGCCCGTCGATCGTGACGAATTGCGCGGGCAGTTCCCAGATTTTCACGGTCAGCGTCAGCGGCGGCACCGCAGGTTACGCATATGGTTGGACCGGCCCGAACAGCTTCAGTGCCAACGGCTCGTCGGTCACGAATAATGATCTGCAGCCAGCCAATGCGGGCACCTACACCGTTACCGTAACCGATGCAAACAGCTGCCAGTCCACCTGCACGGCTACCTTGACGGTCAACGTGGCCCCATCGATTACCGGCCAACCGACGGACACGGCGGTGTGCGCGGGCTCTGCCACCAACCTCACTGTGACGGCCAGCGGCTCGCCGCTGAACTACGTCTGGCGCAAACTCGGTTCCGGCTGGGGTGGCGGCGGTTGGACCTTTACGAACTCGGGCGCGGCCAGTTCGGAGTTCATCGGGTCATCCACCGACAATGATTCCGGTGATACCGCCGCCAATGGCGGCAACGACATCAACACCGGCGGTAAGACCTGGGCCTTGTTCAACAACGGTGGTGTCGCTGACGCGAAGCGCGCGATACCTGGCGGCCTGCAGATCGGCCAGACGTTCAGCATCGATATGGACAACGGCAACGTCCAGACGGGCGGAACAATCGGCTTTGGCTTGCAGAACACGGCCAATAGCAACAATCGCCTCGAGGTTTTCTTTGTGGGGGGCAGCAATGATTACACCGTGAGCGACAACGCCGGCTCGAACGATTCCGGCATCGGGTTCACTCGCACGGGGATCCATTGCCAGATCACGTTGACGAGCACCGACACCTATTCGATCACGATCATCCGCTACGCGGGCAGCGTAACGGCGACGACCAACACCCTGACGGGCACGTTGAAAGGCACCGCCGGCACCGCGATCGATCTCCTGCGGCTGTTCAACGCCAGCGCCGGTGACTGCGGGTTCGGGTGCAATGCCTACACGCTGTATTTCAATAACATCAGTTTCGGCTGCAACGACGACAATGCAGGCAACTACACCACTTGGACCGCGGGCAGTGACCTCGGTCAGGGGCCTCTGGCCAATGGTGGCGATGTTTCCGGCGCGGCCACGGCCACGCTGACGATCAACCCGGCCAGCACCAATGACGCCGGCAGCTACGACGT
>JBGPVO010000029.1:0-9699 GCA_041491705.1 Verrucomicrobiia bacterium | reverse complement strand
GCCACGCCGGGCAGCTCACGGCCTTCGAGAAGCTCCAGGGACGCGCCGCCGCCGGTGCTGACGAAGGTGACCTGCTTGTCCACACCCGCCTTTTTCACGGCTTTTGCGCTATCGCCGCCGCCGATGATCGAGGTGGCGCCTTTATTGGCGGCCACAGCTCTGGCGACTTCAAAGGTGCCTTTCGAGTACTCCGGAATCTCGAAGATGCCCATCGGGCCGTTCCACACGATCGTTTTGGCTGTGGCGATTTCCTTGTTGTAGCGTGCGATTGTTTGAGGGCCGATATCCACGCCGCACCAACCGTCTTCAATGCTCGGTCCGTCGGTGATACGGGTGGTCGCGCCCGCCTCGGGCTTGCTGGCCTGCAGATGATCGCTCGGCAGCAAAAACTTCTTTCCTTTGGCCTTTTCCAGCAACGACTTGGCCAAATCGAGCTTGTCGTTCTCGACGAGGGATTTCCCCACCCCGAATCCTTGGGTCTTTAGGAACGTGTAGGCCATCGCGCCGCCAATAAGAATCGCATCCGCCTTGGTGAGTAGGTTCTCGATAACGGCGATCTTGTCAGAGACCTTCGCGCCGCCGAGGATACAGATAAACGGTCGCGCAGGGGAACTGAGTGCCCCGCCAAGGTATTTCAGTTCCTTTTCCATCAGGAAGCCGGCCACGCTGTTACCCCCGCGCTTCTTGATGATCTGCGCCGCGCCTTCGGTCGAGGCATGGGCACGGTGGGCCGAGCCGAACGCGTCGTTCACATACAGATCGGCGTTCTTGGCGAGCCTTTCGGCGAACGTAGCGTCGTTTTTCTCTTCCTCGGCGTAGAACCGCAAGTTCTCCAAGAGGATGATATCGCCGGGCTGCATGATGCTGACAGTCTTGTCCACCTTGTCGCCGATGCAGTCGTCCACGAACGCAACGGGACGACCGAGAATCTCGGCGAGCCGCTGCGCCACGGGGCGTAGGCTCTGTTTCGGGTCGCGCTTGCCCTTGGGACGACCGAGGTGAGAACACAAGATGATCTTGGCGCCGCCTTTGACCAGGTAATCGAGCGTCGGCACGGTGGCCTTGATGCGTTTGTCGTCAGTAATCCCGCCGTTTTCGTCGAGCGGCACGTTGTAATCTACGCGCACCAGCACGCGCTGGTTGCGAAAGTCCTTCAAATCGTTAATGGAAACCTTCGCCATCATGTCTTTCGAATCTCCGCAGAACGACTGCTCACGGGGCCTGAGCAGAGTAGCGTATCAAGCCGATGAGTCAAACTGAAAAGGCATGGCACAGTTGCTCGACCTAGGGGTTTCCGCTAGACTGCCGCGCATGACGGCGAAGATTTCCCTCCAGTCGATCCAGCGGGCACGGGAGCGGATTGGCAAGTTCATTGCGCGGACGCCGTGCAGGCTTTCCTCACGGACCAGACATTCGTGGATGGATGTGTAGGCGCAGGCTTTAGCCCGCGCCGGTGGGGAATTCACGCACCCTAAAGGGTGCGGCTACAGACAGTCCGCCCGACTCACTTCAGAATCTTCGCGCTTTTCAGCAGCGAGCGGATGCGATCGTCGAGGGCTTTCTGGTCGGTCGCGAATGAGTAGAGAGCGCTGAGGTTCATCAGCGCATCCAGCCCGATCTTGCCGGTCGAGAGGCGATCTTTCCACGTCGCATACGCGGGAATCTTGCCGTCCTTAATCGCGGTTTGGATGTCTGCGCTGGACCAACGCGGCAGGAAATCGCCCAGTCCGGCTTTCTCGAAGTGGGTTTGAAGGTCGTCGGGTTTGAGCGCGTCGGGATTCTTGCGGAGCAGTTCTTCCACGGCGTCCTTGAACTTCTGCGGCACGGTCCAGAGCGTTTCCCCGTTGAACTGTGCGAGCGTCACGCCAGCAGCAAGCGACACATCGGGGTCGTTGGTGACCTGCGACGCAACCTGCGGGCGCGGGTGGGCGCGGTATTCGGCGGCGGCTTTAGTCGGCATCGTGAACACATCGACACCGGCGAGGTCACCGATTTGCGCGCCCGAGCGGATGCTGGCGGCGATGAGCTTTGATGTTGTGCGGCCGGCCTTGCGCAGGTCAAGCAACGCGCGTTGTGTGGCGAGTGTGGCCTTCTCGCCGACGTTGCGGCCGTCGCCCAGCTTGCTATCGGCCACAACCGAGTTCAATCGCCCCAAGAAAACGTTCACGAAGTTTGGCTTGGTCAGCAGGGCGGCGACGTAATTGTGGCGGGCGGAAAAACCAAGCGTGAAATTGATAGGGATACCCGCCTGCACGAGCCTGCGCGCGCCGAGGTAGCCCGCGGGCGTGAGCGGCACCTTCACATAGAACCGCTCCGGGCAGATGGCGAAATAGCGGTTGCCGTAGGCGACGGTGCGTTCGACGTCGGCGGCCAAATCGGTATGCAATTCGACGCTGACGAAGGCGTCGAATCTGTCCACCAACCGCAGCGCGTGATGCGCATTGAGAATGAACGCGATTTCCAGGATGAGGTCCTGTTGGCTGATGCTTGGCGCGGCGTCGAGCACGACGCGGGCGGCTTTGGCGACGAGATCGTCATAGATGCCTTTCTGGATTTCCTTGTTGAGCAGGGTGTTGTTGGTCGTCAACGCGTCGAAGGAGGAATTCCACAATTTGCCCGCCTCGTCCATGTCGCCTGTATCGAGCCACAACTGCGTGCCCGTGTCGCGCACTTTGCGCCATTCGGGATCGTCTCTTACCGCGACCGCGGGTTTGCCGAACTGGTGGGTAAACCCTTCGCGGACAAATTCCTGCACTCTGGATTCCAGACTCATCATGACCAATGCCTCCGTGAAATTAGAAGATCGTCTGACCTTCGTAAACTGCCACCAGAGTATTTGTCGTCGGAAATCGTCCGCGCGTCAAGCGGCGAGCACCGAATCGGCAAGGAGGAACCGGTGTCGGGGCCGGTCAAGGCAGGCTGATGTGGACGCGGTAGAACTTGTTTGACGACGCAGTGTTCGGGTCCATGATCGTCACCTGGTTGCCGTTGGTCTGTGGACCGCTGCCGCCGACGAGATCACTGAAACCGCCGCCTACCAAATTCGTGCTGAATTGCACGGCGTACGTGCGCCCGGCCACGACCGGACTGAACACCAAGTTTTCCTGATTTGGCTGGCCAACGACATTGGCGATTTGAAATGAGAACACCGAAGTCGGGTCATTGGGATCCAATCCCGCGACGAATTTGAACAGGTTGTTCTGGCCGGTGCCATCGACATCGCAGGTGGCGCAGGAGGTGGCATCGGTAGCGGAAGCGCTACCAAAATACTGCAGGCGCCACCAATTGGCGATGCCGTCGCCGACGGTGTCCAGGTAATAGAGTTGAGCGATCTGACTGGCGGGCAACGCGCTGCCGTAGATGCGCACGTCGTCGATGGTGCCATTTACGAACGTGGTGAAATCGCCGGCGGGTTTGCCGCCAATGGCCAGCGGATCGGTGGTAATGGGCAGGGAGCCGCTGGCGACTTGCTGGGTGGCCAGTAAGCCGTCGATGTAAAGGCTGATCAACGACGAGCCGTCGTACGTGGCCGCGAGATGATGCCAGACCTCTGAGGTTGGGGGGAGGGTGGCGAGGGTGCCGTTGGTGACGCCGGCCACCAGGAACTCGAGCGAGCCGGACGAATTAATAAAGAGCGCGTACTGATTGCCGGACTTACCCTTCTCCAGAATGCGGGGAGTGTTGAACCAATTGGATGGATAAATCCACGCGGACACCGTGATGCCGTTGACGGGGTTGAGCGAGGAGGAGTTGGTGGCGGTGACCTGGGTGGTCTCGCCGTCAAAGAACAGCGCGCCGTTGACGATGCCGCTGGCCCAGTGGCCGCCGCTAACGGCGACGGTGCCGGTATTGCTGTTACCGGAGTAATCGTAGGCGATCGAGCCGCCTCCTTCATCGAAGGTCCAGTAGGCCAGCAGATTGGTGGCACCGGTGGCCGGTAGCGTCGTCGCGCAGACCTGGGCGGAATCCGCAGAAACTCCGCCGATGTTGGTGCCGGCGACGCTGTAGCAGTAGTTGGCATCCACTGCCAATCCGGTATCGGTATACGTGTTGGTGCTGGTCGTGGCGATCTGGCTGCCCCCTCGTTTGACGATGTAGCCGGTGGCGGCGCCGGAGAGATTCCAAGAGAGGCCGATTTGGTTGGTGGCAACGGTGGTGACTCTCAGGTTCTGCGGCGTCGGCGGTGCACCCGGTATATTCTGCGAGAGGATCAGCGCACTGTAGGGCGGGATGTTAAGCGTGGCTGTGGTCGAGGCGACGCCCACCGTGGTGGAGAGCGACCCAAAATTACCATAGTCGGAACCGTACTTGGTCCAGTCAGTGTTGAGTTGGGTGTACCAAACATTCGTATGCGGGAACCCAGAGACGTTGTAATTGGTCCAACTGGTGTTGGCGAAGTTGCAAATGACGACCACGTCGTCTCCCACGTTGCCGCTGCTCCAGCGCCGATAGGCGATCACTTTGTTGTTGCCGTTGTTGGCGGATCCGTTGTCCTGTAAGAAGATGGTGCTCACGTGAGTGCCCTTCAGGCCGGAGGACCGGCCATCGAGGTTGCGGCGCAAGCGAATAAGATCGGTGTACAGTGAAACGACGCCGCTATAGGTGTTCGTTAGAGTCCAATTGATCGGCGTACTGGCGCTGAACAGACTGCGCGTCAACATCTCCTCGCCTTGAAGAATCATCGGGATGCTCGCTGTAGTCAGGGTAATGGCCGCGCCGAGGGAGGACCGCTTGCGCGCGTTGTAACTGGCCGGGTTACCACTGTCAATGCGGACTGGCAAACGAGCGGCGCCGTACTGCGCATTCAAGTCCCCGCACAGGTCGTGGGATTCCAGAAAGACAACGTTCCCCCAGCCCAGGTTGATGGCAGAGTCGATCGCGGACATGTTACGACTGCTATCACTCGAGGCGGCTAGTTGAGGCTCGACGTTGTTGAAGAATGTATTGCCGTTCCACGTGGCGTCGAATCCGGAAGTTCCGGTGAACTGGTTCTGGTCCTCCCCGATGTTGATTTTGCCGACGTAGGCCGTGTGGATCATGCTGCTGATTTGATTGATCAGGCTTGCCGCGTCGTTGATGTAGAAGCCGTTCTGGGTGTACAACATCGTACCCGGCGAGTCCCAGCGGAACCCGTCCACATGACATTCACTGAGCCACATGGTGAAACTGTCCTGAATGAAATTGCGGACCTGTGACGTGCTGTAATTGGGCCTTGGCCCCCCCCATGGTGTGCAGCAAAGATCGCCCTGCTGATAGAAATAGATCCCGCCGTTGTTGTTTGAGTACGAGCCGTCAAATCGCCACAGATCCAGATCATTTCCCCCATAGTGGTTGTGGATGACATCGACGAGCACGGCCATGCCGAGTTGATGAGCGGTCTTCACGAAGGTTTTGAACGCATCCGGACCGCCGTAAGCGCTTTCCACGCCGAAGATATCGGAAGGATTGTAGCCCCAACTGTAGTCCGTGGGAAACTCGGCAACGGGCATGACCTCCACGACGCTAACCCCGAGTTGCTTCAAGAACGCCAGCTTGTTGGTGGCATTATAGAAGGTGCCGGGAGAGCCGCCATTCGGATCGTAAAACGACCCGCAGTGCAATTCGTACACCACCGCGTCGCTCAGGGGTATATTCGTGCTGGAGAAGGTGTCACCGGCCCAGTTGAAATTCGTCGTGTTGTAAACATAGCAATTGCCGGTCGAGGAGACTTGTCTGCGACTGCGGGGATCCTGTTTGTACGTGCTGCCGTTAAGGAAATACTTGTATTGGTCCCCGTTGGAGGCTCCGGTCACGTCAACGGACCAGATCCCAGTGCCTCCCGGTTCAGCGACCAACGGATGAGCCGTCGTCGAATAACCGTCGAAAGAGCACGCGACGTGAACATTGGATGCATTGGGGGCCCAGACGCGAAATGTGACGCCACCGCTGTAAGGAGTTGCCCCCCAAGCGGAACGAGTGGAGAAAGTCTGTGCGGGCGATGAAAGCGGTTTACCTGCGACTGCAAAAAAAAGCAGCCCGACGATGAACGATTGGGGGATTCTCCTGTAGCGACGCGGTGGAGCGAGGCGAGTCGGAGAACGCACTGCATTAACGAGGTCGTAACTCACGGCAAACTGATGTGTAGACGGTAGAAACTGTTCGACTGCGTGGCGTTCATGTCGGTGACCGTCACCTGATTGCCGTTGGTCTGCGGACCACTGCCGCCGACGAGATCACTGAAACCGCCGCCTACCAAATTCGTGCCAAATTGCACGGTATAAGTGCGTCCCGACGCTATGGGACTGAACATCAGGTTTTCCTGGCTTGGCTGACCAACGACATTGGCGATTTGGAATGAGAACACCGAAGTTGGGTCGTTGGGATCCAATCCCGCGACGAACTTGAACAGGTTGTTCTGTCCGGTGCCGAAGACGTCGCAGGTGGCGCAGGAGGTGGCATCGGTTGCGGAACCGTTTCCAAAATACTGCTGGCGCCACCAATTGGCGATGCCGTCGCCGACGGTGTCCAGGTAATAGAGTTGAGCGATCTGGCTGGGGGGCAACGCGCTGCCGTAGATGCGCACATCATCGATGATGCCGTTGAATTGGTAGAACAGCGAGCCGGACGGTCGGCCGCCAATCGCCAGGGCATCGGTGGTAATCGCCAGCGGACCGCTGGCGGCTTGTTGCCCGGCCAGTTGGCCGTCGATATAGATGCTGATCAATGAACCGTCATAGGTGCCAGCCACATGATGCCACACCCCTTCGGCAGGCGGGCTGACCGACAACGTGCCATTGGTGACCCCGGACAATTGGAACGTGAACAGCGTTTCGTTGGTACAAAACAGCGCGTACTGATTGAACGACTTACCCTTCTCCAGAATACGAGGAGTGTTGAACCAATCGGATGGATTGACCCACGCAGAAACCGTGATGCCGTTCACCGGGTTGAGCGACGCCGAGTTGGCGACATTGACCTGGCTGGTGCCGCCAGAACTGAGCGCAGACCCGAACAGGCCACTGGTCCACGAGGCCCCGGCCACCGTCCCAGTGTTGCCGTTGCCGGTGGAATCGTAGGCGATCGAGCCGCCTCCTTCATCGAAGGTCCAATAGGCCAATAGATTGGTGGCACCCGTGGCCGGCAGTGTGTTCGTACAGACCTGGGCGGAATCCGCAGAAACCCCGCCGATATTGGTGGCGGCAACGTTGTAACAGTAGGCGGCATCCACGGCCAATCCGGTATCGGTATACGCATTGGTGCTGGTGGTGGCGATCTGGCTGCCCCCGCGTTTGACAACGTAGCCGGTGGCGGCGCTGGAAACATTCCAAGCGAGGCCGATTTGGTTGGTGGCGACGGTGGTGACTCTGAGGTTCTGCGGCGTGGGCGACGCCCCGAAAAGATGCTGCGAGAGGATCAACACGCTGTAGGGGGCGATGGAAATCGAGCCCGCGCCCCCGCTCACGTTGATGGTGCCGCTGCTGCCGTAATTGGCGTAGTCGGAACTGTACTTGGTCCAGTCGCTGTTCAGTTGCACGTACCAAGTGCCGTTGTTGGGGAACCCAAAGTTGCCACCCGTCGGACCGATATTGTAACTGGGCCAGTACGTGCTGCCGAAGTTGCAGATGACGACCACATTGTCTCCGCTGCCCCGACGGTAGGCGATGATGTTGTTGGTGTCGTCCTGCCAAATAGTGCCAGTACTGGTGGTCGTCAAGCCCGCAGAGCGGCCGTCGAGGTTTCGGCGCAGGTGGATCATGTCGGTGTAAAATGCGACGATGCCGCCGTACGTGTTCGTCAACGACCAGTCGAGGGGCGTGTTGGCAACGAACGCGTTTGTGGTCAGCATTTCCTGGCCCGACAACAACATGGGGATGCCCTCCGCGCTCAATGTGAGGGCCGCGCCGAGCGTGGAGCGTTTGCGCGCGTAGTAGCCCGTCGGGGCAGAACTGTCAATTCGCACCGGCAGACGTTGGGACCCACCACAGGGAGGGCTTACGCATCCGCACTGATCGTGGTCCTCCGTAAAGACAATGTTCCCCCAACCACTCGGTGCGGTGCCTCCGTAGCCATTGTTGCCGATGTTGACCGCGGTGCTGATCGCGGTCATGTCCCGGCTGGAATCACTCGAAGCGGTCAATTGCGGCTGGACGAGGCCGAAAAAGCCGTTGTTATTCCACGTGGCGTCGAATCCGTTGAATCCGTACTGTTGGTTCGGATCATCCTCTCCGATGTTGATCTTACCCCCCGGTTCGGAGTGGATCATGCCGCTGACGTCCGCAATCAGGTTTATGCCAGAAGTGATTGTATCATTACATGGGAAGTCTTTCTCGATTTCCCCGACCGAGTCCCAGCGAAATCCATCGACATGACATTCACTCATCCACATGGCGATATTGTCCTTAATGTACTGATAGACTTGCGACGTGTCGTAATCGGGCCTGGGTCCCCACGTTTGAGCGAAAGCGAGACAAAGTGATGACTGGTAGAAGTAAATGCCGCCGAGGTTTGTTCCGCCTATGGTCGAGTAGGACCCATCAAACTGCCACAAGCTATAATTCAGATCCCCGTAGCCAGGAGGACTGTTGCCGCCGTAGTGGTTCTGAACGGTATCGACGAGTACCGCGATGCCGTACTGATGGGCGGTTTTCACGAAAGCCTTGAACGCATCGGGCCCACCATAGGCACTTTCCACGGCGAACGGGTCGGATGGGTTGTAGCCCCAACTGAAATCGCCCGGAAACTCTGCGAGCGGCATGACTTCCACGGCGTTGATCCCGAGCTGTTGCAGAAAGGCCAACCGGTTGGTCGCATCATAAAAGGTGCCGGCATGACTCGGCGAATTCGGATCGTTAAACGAGCTAATGTCCAATTCGTAGAGCACAGCATTGCTCAGACCGGGAGCGGTAAAGTTGTCACCCGCCCAGTTGAAATTGGTCGTGTTGTAAATAACGCTATTGCCGCTCGAGCTGACTACTTTGCGGCTTCGGGGATCCTGTTTAAAGACGTTGGTGCCCACAGTGGAATTGGAGATGTAGTACTGGAATTGCTGCCCGTTGACCGCCCCAGGCACATCGGCGGACCAATTGCCGTTCCCTTCCGAGTACAGCGGTGTGGCGTTCGTGGAGAAGCCGTTCCACGACCCCCAGACGTGCACGGCGGTCGCATTCGGCGCCCATACGCGGAACGTGGTGCCGGCCGTGTTGTAGCCGGCACTGGATGCGTTATCGCTGGCGGCACCGCCGGAAATGCTCAGGTTGTTGAAGTAAGCGTTGTTATTGGTGCCGCTACCGGCATTGAAGTTGAAAAGCCTCACACTGGTGATCGCTTGGCCGCCACTGGGGCTCAAGAGATTGCCGGTGTAGGTCGTGCTGGTGCCCGCCCCCGCCCCGCCGCCCGGGGTGTAGGCAAGGACCGTGACCGAGTAGGCGCTGCTGGAGGTCAGCGAAAACGTCAACCGCAAGCCGTTCCGGGTAAACGACGGCATGGCGGGACCGTTGGTGCTGCCGGCGTTAATCGTGTACTTGCTGGCTCCGCCAGTAAAGTAGTACTCCCAGACGCTGTTCCCCGAGCTGTTTTGCAACGCAAAGCCGACGCTGCCACCGGAATCGATGTTCCCATTGTCCATGTCGATCTGGAAACTCTGGCTCGTGGTCAACGACCCGCCGGAGAAGGGACGCGTCGCAGCGGCAAGCGAACTGTTCAGTGCGGTAATTCCCCAAG
>JBGPVO010000028.1:0-9806 GCA_041491705.1 Verrucomicrobiia bacterium | reverse complement strand
CGCGTCCTCAGCGACAACGCCGACGAGTCCGCCTCCGCCGCCTTCGCCAGTTTCGTGCAAAACTACCCCGAAAAGAATTCGGGGCAGGCAAAGGAGCCGGTCACGGTTTCAGTGGTCATCAAGCTCATCGAGCAAGCCCCGCTCGGAGCGGGGCAAGCGGCTGCGCCACGGCCTTAAGCGAAGGCAGGCCCTTCGGCGGTGCTCAGGACAGGCGGCTTGGCGGTCGCGCCCCACCAGAGGCGGGTAAGCCTACCAGCGACGGCAACCGGAGCGGTTGCCCTACAATTCAGAAAGGATCGACGGCGGACTTGAATATCGATTTCCGATAGTGTATGGTTGGGCAGTTCTTTGACAGGGAGTCTGGGGCCGCAGAGCGCAAGAGCGTTGAAGCGTGAAGCGGGACTACCGCTGCGGGGGGAAGGGGCGCGTGATAAGAGCGAAACTGCCAAACGAACCCATTTTGCGCATGGGCATTGGCTTGATGCGAATATGCGCAACATTCTTTCGTAGAATCGCTTGCGGTTTGGCCTCCTTTGGGCGGTGCGTCTTTCTGGCTCAGGCTGTGAGTCAAGAGCGAACCCATAACAACCCGCTAAGAACAGGCGCAGGTACATGAATCACGGCGCGCCCGGCGGTCGCGCCCTACCATTCTAGATCAGGGCGTCGTTGAGCGTTTGCTCGCGTGACAGCGCGACGGGCTGGGAGTAACATTTGGATTGATGAAGGCGGGAACCTGGACGCGGACGTTGCTGGTCGTTCTGCTCGTGGGGCTCGCCGTGTTGCTGGTGGCGAGTTTCCGGCTGGCGACGAATCTGGAGTGGCAGGGTAGCGCCCGCTGGCAGTTGCTGCACGAATCCATCGCCGCGTTCCTCGCGTTTGAAGTGGCGGCGTTCGCGCTGTTGCACTACGGGCTGGAGGCGCGGCGGCTGCTGTTGTTCATCGGGCTGGCCTATCTCAGCGCGGCAATCGCCGACCTGGTGGCGGCGCTTCTATCGCAAGGCTCGTACGCCCAACCGTTGGTGGGGCAAACAGTCGCGGTGATGGGCGTGTGGACGGCAGGACGCCTGGCGATGGCGCTGTTCCTCTTGGTGGGGCTGGTGGCAAACCGTCATTTCCCCAGGGCGGCCAACGTGCGGGCAGAACTCGTGCCGGCAACGCTCATCGGCGCCGGCGTGGCCTTCGCGTTGGTGCAACTGTCCATGATGTTCAGTGTGCCGTGGGCCATGCACGACGTATTTGGGGGTTCGATCCACAAACCGTGGCAGCTGGCGGTCGCGTTGCTGATGGTGGCGGCCGTACCGGGCTACTGGAGCGTGTATCGACGGCAGGGCGGGGCCATGCTCGGGTCGGTGCTGGTGTCGCTGGTGGTCGCGATTTTTGTGCAGGCCTACATGGCGCGCTCCGCGGCCTTGTACGACGGACTATTCAATCTCGCGTCGACGCTCAGGATCGCGAGCTACTTTCCGCCGCTGGTCGGTTTGTTCGTGGAGAGCGTGACGATGTTTCGCGCGCAGCGGAAGCTGACGACGCGACTGGAAGTCGCCCAGGCGGAGCTACGGGATTACTCGACGGGCTTGGAAAAAAAGGTTACCGAACGAACGCGCGAACTGGAGACGCGCGCGAAGGAACTGGAGACGTTCGCCTATTCCGTGTCGCACGACCTGAAGGCACCATTGCGCGGAATCCAGACGTACTCACAATTTCTGCTGGACGAGTACGCGGCGAAGCTCGATGACTCGGGACGTCGCTACGCCGGAAACGTGGCCAAGGCAGCGGCGAACATGAAGCAGTTCATCGACGACCTGCTGGAGTACTCGCGGTTGGAGCGCCGTGAGGCGGAACTGGCGCCGGTGGACGTGCGGGGCCTTGTCGAATCGACGTTGAGCGAGCGGCAGGCCGAGATTGAACAACGAAAGACGTCGGTCGAGGTGGATATCCCCGTGAAGATGGTGGTCGCCGACCGGGCGATGTTGCGGCAGGCAATCGCGAATCTCCTGGATAACGCCATCAAGTACAGCCGGGACGCGAAGCCGCCGCGGATCAAGGTCCGTGGCGTTGAAGAAAACGGCCAGTTCGTCTTCACCGTCAGTGATAACGGGTGTGGTTTTGACATGAAAGACCACGAGCGGTTGTTTCAGATTTTTCAGCGGCTGCATACGGCGGAGGAATTCGAGGGCACGGGCATCGGGCTGAGCACGGTGAAGCGGGCGATTGAGAAGCAAGGGGGACGCGTGTGGGCGAAGTGTGAGCCGGGCCAGGGCACGACGTTCACGTTCGTGATACCCAGGCGGGAGGTGAGCAAGACATGAGGGCATGGCAACCCAGGGCCGGGATGGCCAGCGCGTTGACGCTGGTCGGCATGATTGCGTTGCTGGTCGCGCTGGCGTTGCCGGCGCTGGATGTGCAGGTGGAACGCGCCCGGCGGGTGCGCTGCCTGAATAATGAGCGCGCCATCTGGGCGGCCATGTCGCTGTACGCGAATGATTTCAATGGCTGGTTCCCCGCGGTCTCGGGGCTGGGGCAGGACAGGACTCGCACGGAGGCTGAGAACGGCTTTGGCCGACATGCTTCACTGCTGTTGAATCTGGGTTACGCGCGTGACCCTGCGATTTTCGTCTGCCCCAGTGACAAAGAAGATGGGGACCCGTCGAGCCCCTTGAGCGACGACGGTTCGACAGGCCACGCGCGCGTGCGCCCGGCGCGCGGGGCCCCGCCGTGGATTCCAAGCGAGGAGCCAGCCGCGAATTTCTGGTGGTACAACGTGAGCTATCTCTACGTGGCGGGTTTCACGACCCGTGACCACAGCGACTTTCTGCTGCTGGCGGACGAACACTGGGATAGTGAAGGAGGTTGTCCCGCCGATTGCCGGCACGACATCGATCAGTTTGATAATCACGGTCGCGCAGGCCGAAATGTCCTGTACCTGGATGGGCGAGGGGAGTGGCTGCCCGGAGTGCGCCTCGACGACGCTTACGGGCCGATCCGCGAGAACAACGCGCACTTGCGATCGCGAACGGTTGACTAGTCAGCGCGCGGACGCGAGTCCCGCAGGGCACGGACAAGCAGGGAACTGGCTTCGACGGCCACAAGGCAAACGTCATCGGGAAACACGGCTGTCCCGGCATGACGGCTGGCGGCTTCGACGATGTGTTCCACGATGCGCTGTGGGCTTTCGCGAATCGACTGCTTGGCGGCTGCCTCCAGACGGGTGATTCCGAGGGATTCACCCTCCGCATTGGGCACTTCGAGGATGCCATCGGTGAAGAGCACAAAGGCGTCGTCGTCATCCACGGAGGTGGTGTGCGCGGGGAACAGAGCACCTTCCTCCAACCCGAGCACGGGCCCGGTCTTACTCTTGTCGAAAAGTCGCTCGACTTCTTCCCGCTTTCGGCGGAGATGAAGTTGCGGCGGGTGCCCGGCATTGCAGAAACTCACTCGCTTCTCGGTGAGATCTATTTTCAGGTAAAAAGCCGTGGCGTAAAGCGGTGACGTCGTTTGCCGCAAGATGCGGCTCAAACCCGAGTTCACTTCCATCAGGAACCGCTCGGGATCTCCCGCCATGTCCTTCAATTCCTCGATTAACGTGCGCAGCGCCGCCGTGACGAGCGCGGCCTGGATTCCGTGACCCGCAACGTCTGACACGAACACACCGGCGGAGTTGTCGTCGATGGGCACGACATCGAAGAAATCACCGCCTACCGAGAGTGTTGGGTTGTAATGGTGGTAAAAGCGCAGGCCCATCGCATCGGGTGTCTGCTGCGGGGCAAAGTGTGGGAAGCTCTGTGGCAGGAAAGCTTGCTGTAACTCACGCGCCATGCGCAGGTCCTGATTGGCAAGTCGACGCTGTTCCTCCAATTCGTTCTCCAACCGTCTCCGCTCGAGGGCCGTGATGATCGCCCGCGCCAGATCGGCGACGTTCATCTGGTCCTTTTTCAGATAGTCGTGGGCGCCCCGTTTCATGGCCTCGACTGCGACCCGTTCGTCACCCATACCCGTAAGCATGATCACCGGCAGGGAACGATGCGCCTCGCGGATTGCTGACAGGACTTCCAGCCCGTTCATTGATGGCATCTGATAGTCGAGCAGCACGAGGTCGAACGGCTGCTGCGTGAGCCGCAACAGCGCGCGTGTCGGGTCGCTTTCCCACGCGATTTGGAACGTGTAATCCGAACTCAGCTTGTTGAGGAAGCTCCGCAGGTAATCGGCATCGGACTCACGATCGTCGATGAGGAGAGTCTTGATTTCCTGGACCATAATTGAGTTTCCGTGTTGGACAGCAGTGTAGCACACCGCGGGTGGCGCGCCAAGCACAGGCTTGCAGCAGAGGGAGTTGCGGAGAGGCGGCAGGGTGGGAAACAATTCTGAAAAAAGTGCTTGCATAAGTCTACTGGGTCGATAGACTTATAATGTCTACCAGAATGGTAGGCTTTATGCGGTGGGCATCAAGGCCAAGCAGTCAGGAGAAGACACAGGAGAAAGGAACCATGAGGAATCGTCAACGAATACTCAGCATGATCTTGGCGGTCGTGACCGCCACGGCAACCAGCGCCACGTTGTTCGCCGACGATGCGAACCCGGCACCGGGAAGCACCATCGACCAGAAAATCGAACAATTGGATCAGGAGATCCGCATCCTGAAACGCCAGCGGGAACTCGACCAGGAACAGGCGCAGCAGCAGGCGGAACAAGCCGCACAGAGAGCGAAGCAAACGCCGATTGTCGCGGCCGGGCCGGATGGTTTCGCGCTGAAGTCGGCGGATGGCAACTCGGTGTTGAGGTTGAAGGGGCAGCTACAGGCTGATAGCCGGTGGTACCTCGATGACGAGGCCCACAACGGGACCGACACGTTTCTCATCCGGCGTGCACGGCCGACCCTCGAAGGCACCTTCTTTCGGGACTTTGACTTCAGGCTAATGCCTGATTTTGGCAACGACTCGGTGGCGTTGTTCGACGCGTATCTGGAATGGAAGCACTGGCCATGGCTAAAGGTGCGCGCCGGCAAGTTCAAACCGCCTGTGGGACTTGAGCAGTTGCAAGAGGACCCCTACACGGAGTTCGCCGAACGCGGGCTGCCGACGGACTTGGTTCCCAATCGTGACATCGGCGTCCAACTCGGCGGCGATCTGTGGGCCGGCGTCGTGCAGTATCAGGCCGGCGTGTTCAACGGCGTGGCGGACGGCGTCAACGGCGGCATTGACAACGGTGACGCCAAGGACATCGAAGGACGCGTCTTCCTTGAACCGTTGAAGAAGACGGACATCGAGCCGTTGCGAGGACTCGGGTTCGGCATCGCCGGCACGATTGGCGACCAGACTGGCACGGCCACGTCGCCAAACTTGCCGAGCTTCAAGACGGTCGGGCAGAACACGTTCTATACTTACATTACATCCACGAACGCGCCCGGAGCGTCGATCGCCAACGGCAGGCGCATTAGGCTGTCGCCGCAAGGATATTACTACTGGGGGCCGTTCGGACTGCTGGGCGAGTATGTCCTGTCTGAACAGCTCGTGACCCGAGGCGCGAGCGCCGATCGATTGCGCGACACCGCGTGGCAGGTGCTCGGCTCGTTCGTGCTGACCGGCGAACGCGCCTCGTTCAAGGGCATCGCCCCGCGCAAACCATTCGACCTGAAGAAAGGCGACTGGGGTGCGTTCGAAGTTGTCAGTCGCATCAGCCAACTCGACGTCGACAACGATGCGTTTCCCACCTTCGCCAATCCCGCCGCGTCAGCCAGTAGGGCGACAGAGTGGGGCGTCGGGCTCAACTGGTATCTCAGCAGTAACGTGCGGCTCTACCTTGACTACGAACAGACAGCGTTCGAAGGCGGCGCAGCGGGCGGCAAGGATCGCGACACCGAGCGCGTCGTTTTCACGCGGACGCAAGTCAGATTCTAATGCAGTGAAATCAAAGGAGACACCTTGGACATGAAAAACTCCTTGCAATTGTCTACTAAATCACTAGTCTTTAGCCGAAATGCGAGTGTCCAAGCGAGGCGAGTACGCGCTACGGTCGTTGATCAATCTCGGCATTGCGCGGGAGTTGGGCCGGCCGATGTTGCAAATCCGCCAGTTGGCCGAGAAGGAAAACATCCCGGTCAAATTTCTCGAAGCCATTTTGCTCGAGTTGAATCGGGCGGGGTACCTGGACAGCAAGCGCGGCAAGGGCGGCGGCTATTTTATCAAGAAACCGATGAACAAGATCACCATCGGGGAGATCGTGCGGCTGATCGACGGGCCGCTCGCGCCGATCTCGTGCGCGAGCGTGACGGCCTACCATCCGTGTTCGTGTCCCGACGAGGCACATTGCGGACTGCGGTTGTTGATGGTGGACGTCCGCAACGCGATCGCCAACATTCTGGATCGGTACACGTTGGCGGACACCGTCGAGGTGACGCTGCGCAAGATGAAGCGGGACAAGGTACCGTTGCCATTCCTGGGGGTAAAGAAATGAAACTTCTCAGATTCCTGTTGTTACTCGTGTTGCCGCTTTGCCTGTCAACTTTGGCTCGCGCCGAAAAGGTGATTATTCGTGTCGGCCATTTTCCGAACGTGACCCATGCGCAGGGAGTGATCGCCCATGGGCTGAGCCGCGCGGGGAAGGGGTGGTTCGAAGAGCGGCTGGGGCCCGACGTGGAAGTCCAGTGGTTCATCTACAACGCGGGGCCGAGCGCGATGGAGGCGATCTTTGCCCGCTCGATCGACCTGACGTATGTCGGTCCGAATCCTGCCGTCAATGCGTACCTAAAGTCACAGGGCGAAGAGATCCGGATCGTGGCCGGTGCGTGCAGCGGTGGTGCGGCGCTCGTTGTGCAACCCGATGGACGGATCAAGACGGACGCCGATTTCCAGGGCAAGAAGATCGCCACGCCGCAGTTCGGCAACACGCAAGACGTGGCCTGCCGCGCGTGGCTGCAGTCGAAGGGGTTGCGCATCACCATGACCGGCGGCGACGCCTTCGTCCTTCCAACAGCCAACCCTGACCAGTTGACACTTTTCCAGAAGGGCGAATTGGACGCGGTGTGGACTGTCGAGCCGTGGGTGAGCCGGCTCGTGTTGGAAGCCAAAGGCAAGGTGTATTTGGACGAGAGTTCGCTATGGAAAGACACGGGTGGCAGGTACGTGACGACGCATCTGGTGAGCAGCGTGAAATTCTTGGGGGAACGACCGGATCTGCTCAAGAAATGGATTACAGCCCACGTCGAGTTGACGAAATGGATCCACGAGCATCCGGACGAGGCCAAGCGAATCCTGAACGACGAGATCAAGGCTGAGACCACGAAGGCGCTTCCGCAGGCCACGCTGGACAGCGCCTGGAAGCGGCTGGAGATCACTGATGACCCGATCAGCGCCTCGCTGTTGAAATCCGCTGAGGACGCCTACCGGATCGGGTTCCTCAAGACGAAGCCCGATCTGTCGCGCATCTACAACCTCAAACTTCTCAACGATGTCTTGCGTGAAAAGGGATTGGCCGAAATCAAATGATGGCAATCCAGGACGAACTGCGAAACGTCGCACCCGAAAAGCTGGTGGTCGACAGCGTGTCGAAGTGGTTTCGGACGCGGCGCGCCTCCGTGCACGCGCTTGATAACGTCTCGCTGAACGTCCACGAAGGCGAGTTCGTCTGTCTCGTCGGCCCTTCGGGCTGTGGCAAGTCCACGCTGCTGAACATCATTGCCGGCTTGGAAATGCCCGACAATGGGCAGGTACTGGCCGATGGTAAACCCGTCACGGGGCCCGGCCGTGAACGGATGATGATGTTCCAGGAGTCGGCGCTATTTCCGTGGCTCGACGTAATGGACAACGTGATGTTCGGTCTGAAACTCAAGCCGAACCTCACACGGCGCGAACGGCGCGAGGTGGCGCAGTACTATCTGAAGCTGGTGGGCCTTGAGAAATTCGTGCGCGCCAACATTCACGAGTTGTCCGGCGGCATGAAGCAACGGGTGGCACTGGCACGGGCGCTGGCGCCGAACCCGCGGGTGTTGTTGATGGATGAGCCGTTTGGGGCGCTGGACGCGATCACCCGCGAACAACTTTACGGTGACATTCAGTGGATCTGGCAGCAGCGCCGCAAAACGATCCTCTTCGTCACGCATAATGTCCGCGAAGCCGCCTGCCTTGGCGACCGCGTCGTGCTGTTTTCGCCGCATCCCGGCCGCATTCAGGAGCAGTTCGAAATCGACTTGCCGCGTCCGCGCGACATCAACAGCGTCGACCTTGCCAAGTATTCGACGGAAATTACGCGCGCGCTGAAGCGACACCTCAAGTTGGAATTGGCAGAGGTGGCGGAATGAGGCGCACGCTCGTAGTGGTCATCTTCTTCGCGCTCCTCATCGGGTTGTGGGAGACGCTGGTGCGGATGAAGATCTGGTCGCCCGTGCTTGTGCCATCGCCGTTGAGCGTGCTGAGCTACCTCAAGGGCGCAATTCAAGATGGCACGCTCGGGCATGCTTCGCTGGTGACGATGCGACGATTGCTCATGGGGTACGTGCTGGGATTGGTATTCGGGTTGCCCTTGGGATTGTTGACGGCGCGGTTCAAGTTCTGCGAAGACACGCTCGGCGTCATCGCGCTTGGATTCCAGACGCTCCCGAGCGTGTGCTGGGTGCCGTTGGCATTGCTGTGGTTCGGGCAGACGGAAGCGGCGATGCTATTCGTCGTCATCATGGGGACGTTGTGGTCGGTGGTCATCGCCACCGATAACGGCGTGCGCACGGTGCCGCCGATCTACGCGCGGGCGGCGCGCACGATGGGCTCGAAACGGTTGCACACGTGGATCAAAGTGATCGTCCCCGCGTCGTTGCCGTTCATCGTCAGCGGCATGAAGCAGGGCTGGGCGTTCGCGTGGCGCTCGCTCATGGCGGCGGAAATCTATGTAACCATCTTGAGTGGATTTGGGCTGGGCCACCTGCTGCACTACGGGCGTGAACTGCAGGCGATGGACCAGGTCATCGGCATCATGCTGATCATCATTGTCATCGGCCTGCTCGCCGACAAAATCCTTTTCTCGCCCTGGGAACGCTTCTTCTACCGCCGCTGGGGAACGGAGAATAGCTAGATGGAACGCTCGGCACACCAAGTCGGGCCAAAATGTTCGTGGCGGGGGGGCCGCCGGGCTGAAAGTGGCTTCCCCGCTGAGAGCAAAGTCTGCGAAAAGAAAGCGCGCTTGGTCCAGATGAACCAAGCGCGCGTGATTGGTAGCGGGGGTGGGATTTGAACCCACGACCTTCAGGTTATGAGCCTGACGAGCTACCGGGCTGCTCCACCCCGCAGTCAAAAACCTGTAGCACCTTAGAGGCGCAGCGTGGATTCGTCAAGCCCCGAATTCTTTCGGGGCAAACCCCGTTTTAGTGCCGGGGGACGGTCGTTTGCGGCGCGGGTTCGAAGCGGAAGATGACTTCACTCGGGCGCGCGAGGTTCAGCTTGTTGCGCGCGGTCCGTTCAACGTAGCTGGAGTCGGTCTTCAGAGCTTCGATCTCGGTCTTTTGCTTTTTCTCGAGCGCATCTTGCTGCTCAATGTCGTGGTCAAGTCGCGCAATTTCCTGCTGCATGGCGTGTCGCTGATGGAGCAGCGGCACGAAGAGCAGGACGATGCCAGACCCGACGATCGCCACGAAGACGAAAAACCCGAGCGATTGCAACCGGGCCCAGAGCGCGGACGTCCAACTCATTGTCTAGAGTTTGCCTCCGTAGACGGCGTTTTTGCCGAGGATTTCCTCGATCCGCAGCAGTTGATTGTATTTGCAGAGGCGGTCGGTGCGGCAGAGTGAGCCGGTCTTGATCTGGCCGGCGTTGGTCGCCACGGCG
>JBGPVO010000027.1:0-9898 GCA_041491705.1 Verrucomicrobiia bacterium | reverse complement strand
CTAATCAGATAAATGATGATACCCATGACGAAGAAGGCGACGAACAAGTCAAGCAATACACCGATCTCTACCAGAAACGGCATCGCCTCGACTAGCAGCAGGCCAAAAATGAAAATGACCTTCTCCAGCACCAGATAGCCGACCACTTGCGAGATTGCCTTCACCCGCGTCGTCAAAATCAGAAACCCGGTCAGCACAGTGGACAGCGCCGCGGGTACAACCAGCGACCCGATGTGCTCATGAGCTATCGGCAGCGTCTTGGAAAACAGCACGGCCAGCGCCGTTCCCACCCCTCCCAGCAGCAGCGAGCCGATGAACCCGATAATCGGTTCGACCTCACGGCGAATAGCCACTTCGCGGATGGCATGAAAGAGCATCCGGGGGATCACTACGCCCTTCAACGAGATCGCTGCACACGCCATCACGATCACCCAGACGGTCACCGTGCTGTGCGCGACCACGATCGTCGCGCCCAATAACACGCCTTGCAGCGCCACGGCATGGATTACCGTGCGCAGTTGACTCGCGCCGAGTGCGACAAAGTTCAGCAACAGAACCGCGACGAGGATTGGATCGAGTAATTGATTCATGGGATTACCTCAATAAAAGAACGATGCCGAACCCTGACAGGAGGCACGCCGCCACCAGAAACGTCGGCACAAATACCAGGCGGAACCGCGCCATCACTGATTCGACCACGCCGATCACCACCGCCAACGCCATCATGCCCGCGACGAAGAGACCCCAGTCGGCCCAGGCGTTGCCCGACGTGAACGGCGCCACAATGCGCATCAGGAGCGCGCCCATCACGAACAGTTTCACAGCCGCGCCGTACTGGATCATCCCCAGCGCCGGCCCGCTATGGTCGAGTACCATCACCTCGTGAATCATCGTCAGTTCGAGGTGCGTGTTCGGGTCGTCGAAGGGGATGCGTGAATTCTCCACCAGCAACACAATGAACAGGCTCGCCGCCACCAGCACCAACGAGGCGCCCGCCACACCCCATCCGCTGGGGAATGGGCCATCAAGCATGACTGTCAACGAAAGCGAGCCGGACAGTTTGGCCAGCACCAGGAACCCGAAGAACAACGCTGGCTCCGCGAGGCACGAAAATGTCACTTCCCGCGCCGCGCCCATCCCTTCGAACGCCGAACCCGTGTCCAACGCCGCCGACGCAGTGAAGAACCTTCCCAAAGCAAACAAGTATGCGAACAGGATCAGGTCACCACTGAAGGACACCGGCGCGCCGTGACTGCCCAGCGGCACCAACATCCCCGCCAGCAATGCCGTCACCAATCCGACCACTGGCCCCGCGCGAAACACCCACGTCGTCGTCGTGCTGAATACCGAGCCTTTTCGAAAGAGCTTGGCCAGATCGTAATATGGTTGGAACAGCGGCGGGCCGACCCGCCCGGCGAACAACGCTTTGGTTTTGCCGATCACGCCGAGTAACAGCGGCGGCAGTCCCAGTATCAGAACGATGTGTACGATGATGTGACTCATAGTTGTGACAATCTCTTGCTTACCTCCACAACAGCAGCAGAATCAGGAAGACCACGATATAGAACAAATACGCGTGGATGTTTCCTGCCTGTAGAAAACGGAATGATGACGTGATTTTCGCCCCGAACCGAAAACTCGGGCGCAGCGCGCCATCCAGGACGATGTCCGGCACGTGACTCCGAAACTGCGTCGGCCGCGAAAACAATGGCTGCTCACTCGGAGCGTGGACGCGCGGACGAAGCACCCACGTAAAACAACCAACCAGCATCTGGGCAAACGAAGACGACGTATACTGCATCCTCGCCGTCGGTGCTGCGTATCCGCAATCCCATGTCCCGCTTGACGCTGTCCCACCGTGGCGAAGCCGCTGACTCAACGCAACACCAGCGACAACAAGCAACACGATCAGCGCCAGTCCGGCCACGCTGATCCATCCCAGCGGAGCCAACGGCGCCAACGACACAGCACCCGTCGCCAGGTCTGGCGACCATGCGGAGACTCCTCGTTCAAGCACCGGCGCCACTAACAGCGGTGCCAACCCGATAAGCAAACAGCAACCCACCAACACCAGCATCGGTGCTGTCATGTTCGCACCCGCCTCCCGTGCGTGGCGGGCGTGTTCGGATCGTGCCGCGCCGAGGAACACTGCGCCAAACACTTTCACGAAGCAGGCCACCGCCAGCGCC
Source organism: Verrucomicrobiia bacterium (assembly GCA_041491705.1). Classification (GTDB taxonomy): domain Bacteria; phylum Verrucomicrobiota; class Verrucomicrobiia; order Palsa-1439; family Palsa-1439; genus Palsa-1439. The sequence continues at coordinate 7,709 of JBGPVO010000027.1, read as the reverse complement.
CCAATCAGGGCCAGCGCTGGCGGGCCAAACGCGGCGCCAGCCCAACCGGTTTCATGGCCGATACCAAGCGAGCGAAACAAGCCAAGGTATATGAGCAATTCGCTCACAAACCCGTTGAGCGGCGGCAACCCGCAAATCGCCACTGCTCCAATGGCAAAACACAGCGCGGTACGCGGCATCGCTTTGGCCAATCCGCCCAGGTGATCAATCTCGCGCGTATGTGTCGCATGAATCACCGCGCCAGCGCTGAGAAACAACACGGACTTGAACAATCCGTGATTCCACACGTGTAACAGTGCTCCGGCCAAGCCGAGCGCCACGCAATCCGCGCGATGCAACGAACGGCCCACCATCGCCAACCCCAATCCCATGGTGATGATGCCGATGTTCTCAACGCTGTGATAAGCCAGCAGCCGTTTCAGGTCATGCTGACCGATGGCAAACGCGACACCCAGCACTCCGGAAATCATTCCCGCCGCCAGCAGCAGTCCACCCCACCACAGCGGCGGGTGCGGCAACAGCGAGCTGATGCGGACGAGGCCGTAGATGCCAATCTTGATGAGCACACCGGACATCAGTGCTGACACATGACTGGGTGCCATTGCGTGCGCACCCGGCAGCCAGACGTGCAGCGGCATCATGCCTGCCTTCAAACCAAAGCCAATTGTCGCCAACAAGAAGATCGCGGTGGCGATGCCCGTCCCGGGGCCATCCGGCAAGGCAACCAGAGCAAACGAACCGGTCACATTTCTCAGCAGGGCAAACAGCGCAAACAGGCACAGCGTGGCTGTGTGAGTTGCGACCAGGTAAATCCAGCCCACTTCGCGTACCGTCCTATCTTCATCCTCGGTGGTGATGAGAAAGAATGCGCTCAGCGCCATGATCTCCCAAGCGACGAGAAACAGGATGGAGTTGGCGGCGATCGTTACGCCAGCCATGGCTGCTGTGACCAGCCCATAGAACAAGCGTAGTTTTTGGCCGTTGTGGATGTGCTCCGCTTGCTTCCAATACGTCAGGCCGTAAATGGCGCCGAGCGCCGGAACCAGAAAAATCGGCAACAGAAAGATGACGGAGATGGCGTCGATCTTGATGACTGAGTTTGCCACTGATGGCTGCCACAACGATCCCACCGCGCCGACGATGCCCAGCGCGGAGCCGATGAGACCCAATACCACCGCGAGCTTCTGCCCGGCATCCGAATCGCGTCGGCGGAACAGCCCCGGCACGCCGCTCACGGCGTGGCAGACAATGCCCATGACGATCAGCCATTCGCTCATGGCATCACGTATCTCCGGAAAACCACCCACGCAAGCGCCACCACCAGCACCACCACGAAATACAGCAGGTAATAATGGATCTTTCCCTGCTGCACCCAGCGCAACTGCGCGAACCGCTCCGCCCACCGCTTGAAAAATGGCTCATAGAGGCCACAGCTCAGCGGATCGGGATATTCCGTCGCCAGTTTGCCATCCGCAGGAAACAGGCCCTGCGGGGTGACGATGCTGGCCTTCGGACGCAGTGACTTGGGGAACAGACGCGTGACCATCAACTCGGCAAATGATTGCCCAGTATATTGTATCCGTGTTGTCGGCGCAACGTAACCGCATCCCCACGTCGCGTCGGACACTTCACCGCCGCTCTTACGTAGAACCAGGAGAATCAGCGCGCCGAGGATGAGCGCACTCCACACAACGACGTTGACCGCTCCCAAGATGGCCAGAGGCGATTGCGGGGAGTTCAATGTGGCCGTGAAATTTACAGCCGAGATTCCAAAAACCTGTTCGACCGTTTGAGAAAAGAACGAGACGAGTGCTCTTGGGAATACACCAGCGATCACGCAGAACACAGCGAGAACGCCGAGGGGCACCGTCATCCAATCGGACGACTCGTGCGCGTGCCGGGCCTGTTCGCTGCGGCCCTGCCCCAACAGCACAATCCCGACCAGCCGCACAAAACAGATCGAGGCCAATCCGCCGATGAGCGCCAGTATGCCCACCGAGAGCAGAAGCACGGTTCGGCTGACGCCGGTGAAATCCAACCCGCCGCGCAGCATCGCCATGTAGATCAGCCATTCGCTGACGAACCCGTTCAACGGGGGGACCGACGCAATCGCCAGCGCACCCAGGATCATCGCCATACCGGTTCGCGGCATTCGTTTCATCAAACCGCCGAGCCGCTCGAGGTCCTTCGTTCCCGTCCCGTGCAGCACGCTGCCGGCGCTCAAGAACATCAAACCCTTCATCAACGAGTGGTTCCAGATGTGCAATAGTCCGCCTGCCAGTCCCAGGATGGCCACCGTCGGATGTCCACTCGTGATCCCCCACACGCCCACGCCCAGCGCCAGCACGATCAACCCGACATTCTCGATACTGGAGTAAGCCAGCGCGCGCTTCAAGTCGCGTTGGAACAGCGCCAACGAAACGCCCAGCACTCCGCCCGCAAGTCCGATGATTACCAGCACCGGTCCCCACCATGCCGCCGGTTTTCCCAGAAACATCATTGTGCGCAGAACACCGTAAATCCCGATCTTGATCATCACGCCGGACATCAACGCCGACACATGACTCGGCGCGGCCGGATGCGCCTCGGGCAGCCACACGTGCAGGGGCACAAAGCCCGCCTTGGCTCCAAACCCGATCAATGCGAGGACAAAGACAAGCCCGATGCTGGCGGGCGCGAGGTTGCTCGTGGTCACCGCGAAGTCGTCGAAGTCGAGCGAGTGCGCCTGTCGTCCCAGCAACAGAAACATCGCCAGCAAACACGCCGCGCCAAGATGGGTAGCCACGAGATAAATCCATCCCGCAACGCGCACGTCGCGCTTCTCATGCTCGAATGTCACCAGAAAAAAGGCCGTGATCGACATCACTTCCCAAGAGACCAGAAACAACACGACGTTACGGGCGACCACGACCAGGGCCATGCTTGCAACAAACAAATTGAAGAAAAACCAATGCGGCGCGAGTGTCTTCGTATCGCGATTTGCCAGCAGGTATTCTCCTCCATAAACCGCCGCCAGTGCCGCCAGCACAAAGATGGGGACCAAGAAGAATGCCGACAGTGCATCCAGTTGGACGTGGAAGGCGCCACCCGGCACATGCCATGCCAGTAGTAGCGATTCCCTGCTCGCCTGGAACAACCCGCGAAACGATGGTTCCAAACCAAGCACACAGCCCACGAACGCGCCGCCCGCGCCCAGCACCGTGGCGACGCGCGGGCGGTTCGCGAACAGGATGGCCGCCAAACCGCTGAACACAAGAATCGCGATGGCGACCAGCAGCACCGTCATCGTTGCCCCTCCTTGGTGGCAGCGATGGCTGGGTGGGTAAGACCTGTTTCAACGCGACGCGCTTCTTTCAGGATTTCGTCCGCGGATGCGCGACGCGTTACCGCTGCCTTGAATCCGTCATCGCGTAGGGCAAACGCCAATCGCGACAACAGGTGCAGGTGCGTCCGTACCGTTGGACTGATCAGTGAAAACAATGCATACACCGGCTTGCCGTCCATCGCGCCAAACTCGATGGGTGTGGCGAGCAAACAGAGACTAACCATCGCCTTCGGAACCTGAAGTACAACCGGGTTACGCACGTGCGGGATGGCAATTCCGTCGCCGACACCGGTGGAGGACAACGCCTCTCGCGCGAGGAACATATCGAGGAGAAACTCCCGATCCGCGTCGTCAGGAAGAGGCAGGTTCTTGACGATCGCCCGCAGAGCCGATTCGCGGTTGGTAACCCCGTCCTCGTGGGAAACCCCGCCCGCCTGCAGGGCGTCGGCCAAACTGGGCGTCGGTCCAGAACCGTTTTCCTGTCCGCCGAAAATCTCGCTGGAGAGATGGACTTGGCGCGCCGTGGCCCACTCCAGCAATTCGGCACGGTTGAACCGGTATTGGCCGCTAATCTGGTGGGCGGGCAACCCTTTGTCCTTGATCCACTCGTAAATTCTCTTTTCTGGGATGGCGAACAGCTTGGCCACTTCACGAACACGCAATTCCATGGTTGGTTTCTCCTGTCCTTTCAAACAAAAAGGGTCCCCTTGCTAAAAGATCATTCACTCGTGCGGAATATTACGCGACCTGCCCCGACGTGTGCCCTTTGGGTCGGGTATCGTACCGAATGTTCTCTCCTGATGGAACTGGCGACCCGTCCTGTCGGCTTTCGCCCGCCCCTTGAGCAGTCCTAACGTTTCCTGCGCCGCTCACGTTCACTTTGTTTAACACGCCCAGTAGCTCTTCCGGTTGGTTGCACGCCATCAGTGCGGTCAACCATCCGCCCAGCCGCGATTGCCGGGCCAGCGCCGACACGACGGCCAGATACAACTGCGCTTCGGCTGACGGGACGCCAATCAGAAACACCGCGTGCACCTGCGAGCCGTCCCGCCAATGAACCCCCTCTTTGGAAAGCCCCAGCGCAAGAGAGAAACGATTGATACCATGCCCGCGCGCGTGGGGAAAAGCCACTCCGCCCTCGATCGCTGAAGACGAAAGGTAATCGCGTTGCAGAGCCGCTTGGAAAAATGTCAGCGAGTCCTCTACGCGCCCCGCGCCTTGAAGTCGGTGGCTAAGCGCGTGAATCGCACTCGTTTGATCCGCACCGAGTAATTGCGGAACCAACAAGCTTAACTCTGTGAATTCCCCTACTGTCATCGTCATGGTGTCAGCTTAAACAATCCGTGTGCCAGTCCACATCGCTATTACGTAACCGATTGCGGCCAAATGTACTGCGCGTGAATGGACAACGAGACGTGCACTGACCAACCCCATTACAGCGTTGCATCGCGCAAGTTTTGCACGCTGGCAGGGCCAACGCGTGCACAAACAAATCGAGTAATCCTGTTGCCTGGAATGTGAGGAATGGCCGTTGCACACTGCGTGTACTCCATTGTGCAACAAGTGTCCAAAAGCTCTGCTCCGCCGCCACAACACTCAAGAGAGGTTGCCCATGATTTTTGTAACTGTCAGCAGTCAAGCCGGTTAGGCAGATTGTGTCTTGCATGGCATCGCTAATGCCATGGACAACGCCAGGTTGATTCAAACCGTCAACCGAAGGAGACGATTATTATGACGCAACAGCCTCAATCGATCAGTCAGCCGGGCCAACAGTCCGCGGCTCCGATGAAAAAAGAACACGTCGTCGTGGCGGGAGAGACTGTCGAGCAAATCGCCAAGAACTACGACGTGCCCGCGAAGTATGTGCGGCAGCTCAACAAATTGAGCGGCCCGGTCCAACCCGGCCAGAAGCTCAGGATTCCTGTGGCACGAGCGGCTGCCGCGTCAGCGCCGACGGGAACGACGCCCGGTGCAACAAGATAATCATATTTCGGAGGCTAGCCAACCAGGGCGAACCAATCGTCCGACGAAACACCGCGTGTTGCCCGGGGAAACACTTGAAGGCATTGCGGACCGCTATGGCCTGTTCACGCTCGAACTGCGGCAGGCCAATGATCTATGGACACGGTCGCTCCAGACAGGTGAGACGCTGATGATTCCCGGTCCGCCACCGCAACAGAATCCCGTCGCAAAATCCTGAGGGCGATCAAGAGCAATTCATTGCGAGTGCGTGTCGGGGTTCGGAAGGGAGGCTCAAACTTCTCCTTCCTGAACACACATCGTGTTTGGACGGGCAGACGCGGTTAAGCTTTCTTAACGTGTTTCCCAACGGCCCGCGAGCGGAGGAATCCCGTCAAACGAGCATTACGGAGTTTGTGCCGCCGTGGGAATTGGGGTGCGACAACATCGCTTTGGGGTCGGGAACCCACATGCCGTCCACAGTAAACAGGTACTGCTGTCTGCCGGCGGGCAATTCCAACTGTAGCGCCCAAATTCCGCCTGACGTACGCACCATCGGATTGGCATCCGGTGACCAGTTATTGAACTCGCCCGCCACGCACACCTTCTGGGCTTTTGGATCCGCGTACGTGAATTTCGCACGACGAAGTTGCTGTGTCCTTTGGGGAGGCGGCTGGGAAACGGGGTGATAACGTCGCTGGCCTGTTTCTGGTTGATCACTCATGTACTTCTTTTCTTTTGTGCAAGGGAGTGTCGGGCATAGCGCCGATGACTCGGCCACTTGACGCGTCGGACGCGAAAGGTCACGCGACCTGGGTGGTCTTGCGAGTCCGAATGACGTGGTCTCTGTCCGGCCCAGACGGCAATCACTGACAGCAGGACCATAAGAGGAAATAACTGCGGTTCGACGAAAGTTTTCGGGTCGGAATGTCTAATGGCTTCGTAGGAGTTAAGAACGTCGGAGGGGATGGTCGTGCGTAATCGGGTGATCTGCGCCTGCAGCAGAAGAAGCTCCTGCGGACTGAGATGCCCGCGGCCGCCGTGTTGCGCGAGTCGCTCCAAACGTTGGAGCGCGGTCACGAGCCTCACAACTGTCTGGAACTCAGTTGGACGCGCAGCTTTCGTGCAACCGGATTGTTGGCAAGACGCAGGCGAATCTCGTCTCGATCCCACTTGGTCACCCTTCCTTTTCAGCGGAGCACTGGGACATGGCTTTGATGGCGGCCACAACGTCGGTTTGCTGATTCATCCTGCCGTCGGAGTCGATCATGCGAAAGGCATTGCCCAGCGAACGCGAAACCCCGGTCACCGTCATTTCGCCGCCGCTGGATCGAAACGATTCGGCGCAGATGACGAAGCCGGCTACAACCAGCGTACTCAGAGTCGTCACCTCCGAAAGATCCACGATGACCCGATGCCGACCCTCTCGCGCCAATCGCTTGAGCGCAGTTTCAAGCACGCCAAGCTCCATCTTCTCCATTGAACCTCCGGCAAACAGGATGGTCAAATCGTCCCGTTGCTGTTCCTGAAGCTCGAATGGCTTTTCGATACTAAAACCCGTCATGGGATACAGACCTCGCGTCGGTCGCCGTTTCCTTTAGCAACGGCAGTGCCACACTCGGACCTCGATTGCGAATCCATTAGGCAGCAGCACGTTAGCGTTCACCTGCTGATTTCCCGTTTGCTCACGCGACGCGCGCGCGGCCGGCTCCGTGCAAGTTTTGCACGACACCATGGACACGTCGTGCAATCCCAACCCCATCCTTGCCCAACCTGCAAATCGTGTTACCATCGAGTTTGTGGAAAGAATCCTTGCCAAGGCGATGGGACAGCCCGTTCCTTCGCAGGAATTGCAGCGGTTGACGCAGGAGCAGAAGCGCGAGTTGTTGACCCGGCTGCTCGCGCATGTGGCCCATGAACTTCGCAATCCACTCAGTTCGCTCGATATCCATGTGCAGTTGCTCGAAGAGGACGTGGCGATTGGCGGCGCGGATTTGGCGCAGCGAACCGGGGACCGGTTTCAGATCATCCATGGCGAGTTGCATCGACTGGAAAACGTGGTCACGCGGTTTTTACAGCTCGCCGGCCCACCGTCTTTGAGCCTGGTGCCGCTCTCCGTGAACAAATTGATCAGCCATACCTGTGAGTTGTTGCGACCGCAGGCGGAAGAACGGGGCATCGATCTGGCCGTGGAGTTTGGCGACGCGCTGCCAGAGGTTGAAGCCGACGCCGATCAATTGACCCAGGCGTTTATCAATCTGGTCATTAACGCCCTGCAAGCTGTTTCCAAAGGAGGGCATGTGGTAGTGCGTACGGCAGCGCGCGAGGCCGACGTGACTGTCGAGTTCATCGACGATGGCAACGGAATCGCGCCCGAAAACCAGGACAGGATTTTCGAGCCGTACTTTACGACCAAGGCCGATGG
>JBGPVO010000026.1:0-10042 GCA_041491705.1 Verrucomicrobiia bacterium | reverse complement strand
GCCCACATCGCGGATGCGATCCTTGATCTCATCCGTCACATGCGGGATGACCTGTACGGTTTTGCCGAGGTAATCCCCGCGGCGTTCCTTCTCGATGATGCGCGCATACACCTGACCGCTCGTCAGGTTGTTGAGGCGGGACAGCTTCGCGTGCGTGAACCGCTCGTAGTGTCCGAGGTCGAGATCGGTTTCCGCGCCGTCGTCGGTCACGTACACTTCGCCATGTTGAAATGGATTCATGGTGCCGGGATCGACATTCAGATACGGGTCGAACTTCGCGAGCGTGACCTTGAGCCCGCGGTTCTCCAGCAGCGTGCCCAGCGAGGCCGCCGTCAGGCCTTTGCCGAGCGAACTGATCACGCCGCCGGTAACGAAGATGTATTTCATGCCTGCGTTCTCAGAATCTGTTCCACCAACTCAACGTCCTCGGGTCGATCGACGCCGATCGAATCGTGGGGCGTGATCAGCACCTTGATCGCAAAGCCGTTCTCCAACGCCCGCAACTGCTCCAGCTTCTCGGTTTTTTCCAGGTCACTTTGCGGCAGCTCGACAAACTTCAACAAAAACTCGCGGCGAAACGCGTAAATCCCGAGGTGCTTGTAGAACCTTGCGAGCGTCAACCACTCTTGCGAGTCCCCGCTCCTGGCGTCGCGCACGAACGGGACCCGGCTGCGGGAGAAGTACAGCGCGTTGCCGTTTTGGGCGAGCGCCACCTTCACGACGTTGGGGTTGTCGAGGTTGGCGGCCGACTCCAACTTGCGCGCCAGCGTGCCCATGACGCATTTCGGGTCGGACTGCATGCCCTCGACGAGCTGATCGATCATCTCGGGGCGCATCAACGGTTCGTCGCCCTGGATGTTCAGCACGAGGTCGCAGTCGTAGGCGCGCGCGACCTCCGCCACCCGGTCCGTTCCGGTCGCGCATTCGGGCGAGGTGAGCATCGCGTCGCCGCCAAACGCTTCGACGGCTTCGAGTATTCGCGTGGTCTCGGTGGCGACGATGACTTTATCGAGCCGCCGGGCTTTGGCCGCCTGCTCGAACACGCGTTGCACAAGCGTCTTGCCTGCAATCAACGCCAGCGGTTTGCCGGGAAATCGTTGCGCCCCGAATCGGGCGGGAATGACCCCCAACGTGCGAACTTTCATGCTGTTCCACCTCGGTCCATCGACGTGCAGTGTAGCAGAACAGTGTGCGCTGACAAGCGCCGCGAGTTGATGGTTGGATGGAGGAACGCGATTGCACGCGCGAAAAAAAGCGCGCGGCGCGTTCTTGCGCAACGTCAACACGCATCGGAAGATAGAGAAGGTTGCGTGGGCCGGCTATTAGAGCATGGGCTCGCTTTGTTGTCGTGCGGCATGTATAATGAAACTTTTGATATGAAGTCTCGGGGTTGCATCGGGTGGGTTTCGATTTTGATGTTGCTGTTCGCGCTGCTGACGGTGCGCGGGCACGCGGCTTTATTTGCATCCACCGGCGATCCCGCATACAACACGAACGCCCCGAGCGGTTCGTTGACCAACAGTGGCTGGCAATACGAGGGGCAGCTGGCTGAATTCCTGGGCACGCCGATCGCGCCGACGTTTTTTCTAGCGGCCAAACACATAGGAGGTTTCGTCGGCAAAGCGTTTGTGTTCGCCGGGCATACGAACCACACCGTGGCAAACTTCGATAGCCTGAACTCAGACCTCCGGATCTGGAAGGTGGCCGACACGTTTCCGATGTACGCGCCGCTCTACACGAACATGAATGAAGTGGGCAAACTTTGTGTCGTGATCGGACGGGGTACGAATCGCGGCCCCGCCGTCCTTGTAAACAGCACCACCAATGGTTGGGAATGGGGCAACACCAACAACATACAGCGCTGGGGACAAAACACGGTGTCCGGCGTCGCCACCGGTTCTGATGGTGGGCTCCTGCTAAAGGCTAATTTTGATCGCAACGGAGTTAGCAACGAATGCGACCTGTCATATGACGATTCCAGCGGCGGAATGTTTATCCAAGACGGCACGACGTGGAAGTTGGCGGGAATCAATTACACTGTGGACGGACCATTCAGCCATGACGGCACCACGAATACGCAATTCAACGGCGCACTGATGGATTTACGTGGATTGTACTACCTGAACAATACGAATGGTTGGACATTAATTCCGACCAACAATAACAACGTGGTCGTTCCCACGGGGTTCTACTGCAGCCGAGTCTCGGCGAATCTTTCGTGGATCAGCAGCGTCATCGATTTTCAAACGGGTCCCGATTTGCAGATAGTAGACAGCGAGATCGTTGGCCCGGATGCGGTAATCAGCCTGGCGACCGGCTCGAATCGCCTCTATCGCGTCGACCGCACCACCAACCTCGTTGCCGGCGTGTGGACAACGGTGACGAACAATCTTGCCGGCACGGGAGGGATCGTCACCGTCATCGACCCGGGCGCAGCCGACAAGACCAACCAATTCTATCGCGCCGCGATTATGCAGTAGGGGCTGACCGGGTAGCTTTAGCGCGGTTGCACTTCGTGGTAACGGAAACAGCCGACGATGTGGTCGTTGACCAGCCCCGCGGCCTGCATGAAGGCGTAGCAGATGGTCGAACCACAGAAGGTGAAGCCACGCCGTTTCATATCCTTGCTCATGGCGTCGGACTCCTTTGATGTGGCGGGGACTTGCTTCATCGTTTGAAAGTGATTGATACGCGTCTTGCCGCTGACGAATTGCCAGATGTACCGGTCAAATGAAGAGAATTCCTCGCGCACTTTCAGAAGCGTCCGTGCATTGGTCACTGCCGAGTTCACCTTCAACCGATTCCGAATGATGCCGGGATTCACCAGCAACTTTTCCATGCGCCTTTCGGTGTAGCGGGCCACTTTCTCCGCGTCGAAATTATCGAACGCCTTGCGATAATTCTCGCGTTTCAACAAGACCGTCCGCCAACTCAACCCCGCTTGCGCCGCATCGAGCACGAGAAACTCGAAGAGCTTGCGGTCGTCATGGACGGGCACGCCCCATTCAGTATCGTGATACTCGATCATCAAGGGGTGCCCCAACGACCAATCGCAGCGGATGGGGTCGGTCATAGGGTCACAATCAAACTGTATTTGTGGCTGCACAGCGCGAGTATGGGGTGCAATCTTGTTTTCACAGGACTCTTCTACTGTTCGACGAAGGTCTCCTGACATCGCCGTCTGCCACGACCGTAGTGTACTCCGAACGTAACGGGAAACCTTCGGTCAGGTCAAGTGCGCGGTGGGGAGACCGGCGCACAGGCGGCGCGTACACACAGCGTGTGTTTTTCCTCGACAAACCACTGGTTTCCAGTTAAATACGGCGAACATAAGGAGGTGGGTTTCCACCATGACAAAGAAGGCGTTGGGCAGGGGACTTGATGCACTCATTAATGGCGGTGTCGTTCGCAGCGTTGCGGTCGAACCGCCTCACATCGAAGTAGCGATCGCGCCTCCCGCTCCGACCACAACCGCTGTCCAGCCGCTCGGCTTGCAATCAGCCAGCACGAACGGCGACACAAACCCCGACACTCGTGTCGGGGTCCGCCACATCGGCATCGACACCATTGAACGCAGCCCGTTTCAGCCGCGCACCGATTTTGACCCCGAACAACTGCGCGAGTTGGCCGATTCCATCAAACAACGCGGCGTCATCCAGCCGTTGTTGGTACGGCCGATCAAAGCGACGGCAGCAGCGCAAACCGAGGGCTCGCGCCGCTACGAGTTGATTGCGGGCGAACGCCGGTGGCGCGCGGCGCGCGAGGCGGGGTTAACGACCATTCCCGCCATCGTCCGTGATGCCAGCGACCAGGAAGTGCTGGAGATCGCGCTCATCGAAAACCTGCAACGTGAAGACCTCAACCCGATCGAAGAAGCGCGGGCGTATGAGCAACTGGCCACGCAGTTCAAGCTGACCCAGGAGCAGATTGCGCAGAAAGTGGGCCGCAGCCGCGCGGCGGTGGCCAACTCGACGCGCCTGCTCGGATTGCCGACGGAGGTGCAGTCGTGGATCGCCGACAACCGGCTCAGCGTCGGGCACGCCAAGGCGATTCTGGGCCTGGCCAGTCCGCCCGAGCAGCGGCTGGTGGCGGAGCGCGTGTTGAAACGCAGCCTCACCGTGCGCGAGACGGAGCAACTCGTCGAGCAGCTCAAGGGTGAGGCGAAAGTGCGGTCACGCACGATGCTGACCACGGTGAAATCGGCGCATGTGCTGGCCATCGAAGAGCGGTTGCAACAGAAGCTCGGGACGCACGTCAGCGTTCACCACGGCAAGAAAAAGGGCCGCATCGAGATCGAGTATTACGGCAACGATGATCTCTCGCGGTTACTCGGCATCCTCGGCATTGACAACCTGTAGAGGGTTGGGCAACTGTAGCCGCGCTCTATGAGCGCCGAATTGGTCGAACACAGCCAACAGCAGCGCGCCAAGCGCTACGAGGCGATCCACAACGTTCTTTTCATTGTGGAGACTGTCTACACCATCTTGTTGCTGGTGGCATTTCTGTACTGGGAAGGCTCGGATATGCTGGCCGACTGGGCCCGTTCCGTTTCGTCCAACCCCTGGGTCCACGTGGCGATTTATGGCGCCGCCGTCATCGTCGCGACGAAGTTTCTATTTCTGCCGCTGAATTACTTCGGCGACTATCACCTCGAACACAAGTTTGGCCTATCCAATGAAAGTTTCGGCGCCTGGGTGCTCGACGAATCGAAGTCGCTCGGCTTGAATCTGCTGCTCGGGGTGGCGGTGCTGGACGTGTTGTACTTCCTGTTGCGGCGCGCCGGCGAATGGTGGTGGATCGGCGCGGGGCTTTTCTTCCTGTTATTTGGCGTGGTGATGTCGGCGTTGTTTCCCGTGCTGATTCTGCCGTTGTTTTACAAGCTGCAGCCGCTGGAGAACGAATCGCTGCGCCAAAAGCTCACGGCACTTGCGCAACGGGTCGGCGCGAAAGTGCTCGGTGTGTACCGCATGGGCATGAGCGAGAAGACAAAGAAGGCGAACGCGGCGTTCGCAGGACTCGGCAGCACCAAGCGCATCATTCTTGGCGACACGTTGCTGGACAAGTTTGCCGAGGACGAGATCGAGGTGGTCATGGCGCACGAAATGGCGCACTACAAACACGGCGACATCACGAAGATGATTGCCTGGGGGACGGTGACGACCTTCATCGGCTTGAAGGTGGCGGACATCGGATTGCACTGGGGCATGGCCCGATTCGGTTACGAGCGCGTGTGGGACATTGCGGCGTTTCCGCTGCTGGCGCTGTGCCTGTTTGTGTTCGGGCTCGTGGTGATGCCGCTCAACAACGCTTTCTCCCGGTCGCGCGAATGGAAGGCTGACGCCGCGGCGCTGGAGCTGACGGCGAATCGGGACGCATTCATCCGCGCCATGCGCAAGCTTGCCGACCAGAATCTCGCCGATCTATCACCGCATCCGGTCGTCGAGTTTCTGCTGCACGATCACCCGTCGCTGGCGCGACGCATTGCCTGGGCTGAACGATGGCAAGGAAACTGAGCGTCGCCATCGTTCTCGTGCTGATCGGCGGCTGTAGCCGGTCGCAGCCGCCGCAAGGGATTGCCTGGCAACAATACAGCGGTACGCGGGCCTACGAGCACGTCGCCAAGCTTGTCGGGTACGGGCCGCGTCCTGCCGGGAGCGAGGCGCTTGGGCGCGCCGCCACGTACATCATAACGCAGTTGCAGGACTACGGGCTGACAGCCGAAGAGCAGGTGTTCACGGCGTCGACGCCGTATGGGCCGAGGCAGTTTCGCAACGTCATCGCCAGGACGCGCGTGCAGCAGGGCAGCCAGAACCGCACCATCATCATCGCGTCGCACTACGACACCAAGCTCTTCACCAACATGACGTTCGTCGGCGCCAACGACGGGGGCTCGAGTACGGGCACACTGCTGGAGATTGCGCGCGTGGCCGCCGATCAGCCGAACGTATGGTTTGTGTTCTTCGACGGCGAAGAGGCGATGGTCCAGTACGGCAATGACGACGGGTTGTGGGGGAGCAAGTTTTTCGTCGAAGACCTCAAGGGCAAAGACGGCGTGAAGCAAATCAAGGCGATGATCCTGCTGGATATGGTCGGCGACAAGAACTTGAACGTCATCGTCGCCGGCACGCTCACACAGCAGGTTTTCGACGCGGCGCGAGCAGCGGGTTTTCGTGATTACTTCACATACGGCGCGAACGCCATTCTCGATGACCACGTTCCGTTCATGCGCGCCGGCATTCCCGCGGTCGATCTGATTGATTTCGAATTCGGCAGTGGGCCGGGGCTGAACGATTACTGGCATACAGAGAAGGACACGCTCGACAAACTCAGCCCCCACAGCATGGAAATCGTCGGCCAAACCACACTGCGGCTCATCGAACTCCTTCAGAATCAAGCGGCTGGGCATTGATTCGGCCCACAGCTTGCTTTACCTTGGCTTGTGACGGTGGCGAGCAGGATTGCCCGCGTTGGAACCGTCGTGACGGCAACGAGGATCGTGATATGGAGCACAAGCTCCAAGTACTTGAGAGCGTACCGGTTCTGGCCAGCCTCGGCGAAGAGTTGATGAAGGCTTTGGCCGAACGGGCGGAGTTTGTCGCGGTCAAGAAAGGCGACCTGGTGGTGCGCGAAAATGACCCGGGCGACGCGCTGTACGTCGTTGTTTCGGGCCGTCTGCAGGCCTATACCAAGCTCAAGAGCGGACGGGAACGTGTCTTCGCCACGTACTGCGACGGTGAATGCTTTGGCGAAATGCCGCTGCTCAGCGGTGAAACGCATTGGGCAGACGTCCGCGCCCTCAACGATTCGATGCTGCTGAAAATCCCACGCGAGGACTTTGAGTCGGTGGTGAATCGCGACCCGCGCGTGGCGATCAGCTTCAGCCAGCGGCTGGGCCATCGCATCAAGGAACTTCGCGAGGAGAAGCACCGCGCAAAGTGGAGCACGATTATTTCGCTGTATGGCTCGCTGCCGGGGACCGGCAAGACGACGCTCGCCCACAACCTCGCGGCGAGCCTGGCTCACGAGACCCGCGAACCCGTATTGCTCCTTGATCTCAGTGGCAAACAGCGCGGCGTACCGCTGGTGAAGTGTGAGCGGCTCGATTTCCGTAGCGGCCTCGGGCTGGCGGACATGGTGGTGCACTCGCCGCTCGGGTACGAGCGCTTGAATCTCGATCTCGTCGGTGACGAACGCGAGATCCCGCTCATCGCCCCGATCTTCGGCCATCTCGTGAAGCGATATGATTACGTCATCTGCGATCTTCCCAACGAGGTGTCGGCGTCCGTGTTCGCCTGCCTCGTGCAATCGGATCAAGTCTTCGTCATCGCCAAGTACGACGACGAACACCTGCACCGAACGCGGATGTTGCTGGAGGATTTTCGTTCCCATGCCGCGACGCGCGAGGCCAAGGTGCGCATCATCCTCACGGCCGTCGGTGATGCGGGTGCGCCCTACGTCGAGGAAGCGGAACGCAAGGTCGGGCAACCGATCTCGCACCTGCTGCGCTGGATTCCCGAGACTGAAGTGGTTGAGGCCGTGGACGGCACGCCCTACGTGATCCGGCAGCCGATGCAGCCGTACAGCCTGGTCGTGAGGCGCATCGCGCGGGAACTGGGCAACGTACTGGTCGGGCTGGCGCTCGGCACGGGTGGCGCGCGCGGGTTGGCGCATATCGGCGTCATCCGCGTGCTCGAACGCGAGGGCATCGCCGTTGACGTGGTTGCGGGCAGCTCCATGGGCTCGCTCATCGCGGCAGCGTGGGCGGTCGGTAAGTCCGCCGACGACATGGAGGAGATCGCCAAGCAAATCCGCAACAAGCGGACCTTCCTGAAACTATTGGACCCGATGTTTCCCGGCGCAGGAGTCTTCCGGGGGATCAAGATCTACAACTTCCTGCATTCGATCGTGAACGGGTTGACGTTCGCCGACACACTTATTCCGCTGAAGATCGTCGCCAGCGACCTCAACACGCTGGAAGAAGTCGTGTTTGAGGAGGGCAAGCTCATCGACGCCATTCGCGCCAGCATCACGATTCCCGGCGTCTTCCGTCCCGTGGTCAACAACGGGCACACCTTGATCGATGGCGGCATCACCGATCCCGTGCCCGTGCAGGTGCTCGCGCGGGCAGGCGTTTCGAAGATTATCGCCGTCAACACGATTCCCAACCCCGACGAAATGAAGCAGCGCGCGCGCTATCGCAGCGAGTTGTCGCGCGCAACGACGAAGGAGCGAAAAGGCGTCTTGCATGAAACGGGCCCGCTGGTGGAGACGCCGACCAGCATCATCAATGTGTACATGCGCTCGATGCACGCGATGCAGTCGCGCATGGCCGAGGTCGCGTGCAACAACGCCGACGTGGTGATCCGTCCCATGCTGGCCGGCGCCGTGTGGTACGACTTTTATCATCCCGAACGCTACATTCGCTGCGGGGAAGAGGCTGCGCAGGCGGCGTTGCCGCTGCTGAAAGAGCTGGTGCGCGCATGAAACATCGCCCCCTCACCTTAATCCTCTCCCCCGTGGCGGGGGAGAGGAAACCAAGCTTTCGGATTCCCTCGCCTCGCTTGCGGGGAGAGGGTCAGGGTGAGGGGAGAGAGGCTCACAAATGAAATGGGACCGCTTGAGCATTCCAGAGCAACGCCGCGTCCAGAATGAGAAACTCCACCATTTCCTGGCCGAAGTCATTGCTCCGTTCAGTCCGTACTACAAGCGTGTCTTCGCCGAGCACAAGATCGACCCGCGCCGTATCAAGACGGTCGCGGATTTGCGCCATCTGCCGTTCACGACCAAGGCCGACTTGCTCCCGACCTCTGAGCAGCCGGAAAGATTCCGCGAGTTCATCATCACACCGGACATCTCGGTGCTCAAACATCGCCCGCGCGTCGTCGCCGAGGCGTTGTGGCGCGGTCGCAGCGAGGTCGAACGCCGGTTCGAGCGCGAGTATCGCCCGATTTTCCTGACCGCCACGACCGGGCGCAGTTCGCTGCCCATCGCGTTTGCATATACCGATTACGATATGCGCAACCTCCGCACCACCGGGGCGCGCCTGATCCAGACGTTCGGCGCGACCACGAAGATGCGCGGCGTGAACATGTTCCCGTACGCGCCGCACCTGGCGTTCTGGCAGGTAGTGTTTGCGGGGCTGGAGTTCGGCATGTTGTTGGTCAGTTCGGGCGGCGGCAAGGTCATGGGCACCGACGGCAACATCAATCTCGTCGAGAAGATCAGGCCCGAGGCGATCATCGGTATCCCGACGTTCGTGTATCACGTGATTCGCGAAGCGCATGCGCAAGGCCGCAAGTGGCCGCAGGTCTGCAAGATCGTGCTCGGCGGCGAGAAAAGCCCGCAGGGCATCCGCCGCAAGATGGTGTTGCTGTTGCAGGAAATGGGGGCGGGCGATGTGCGCGTCTGCGGCACGTATGGATTTACCGAGGCGCGTATGGCGTGGGGCGAATGCCCGCCGCCGCCAGGTGAATGGAGCGGCTACCATTTGTTCCCCGATCTCGGCATCTTCGAGGTAATCGATCCCGACACCGGCGAAGTGAAAGGCGAGGGCGAGCCGGGCGAGTTGGTGTACACGCCGCTCGACGCCCGCGGCACGGTGGTGCTGCGCTATCGCACGGGCGATTACGTCGACGGCGGCGTGACGTGGGAGCCGTGCCCCTACTGCGGACGGACGGTGCCGCGCATCGTCGGCAAGATCAACCGGGCTTCCAATAGGAAGGAACTCCAGTTCGGGAAACTAAAAGGCACGCTGGTCAATTTCGACGATCTGCAGCAGATTCTTGACGACACGACCGAGATCGGCGAGTGGCAGTTGGAGATTCGCAAAGTCAACGATGACCCGCACGATGTGGACGAATTGATTCTGCATCTCGCGTCCACAAACGGCGCTGATATCGAGCGGCTCAAGCAAACCATCCGCACCCGCTTCCAGACCGAGTTCGAGGTGACGCCCAATCGCATCGAGGTCCATTCGCTCGATGACATGCTCAAGCGCATCAAGCTCGAATCTTCGCTGAAAGAAGTCCGTATTTTGGATGCG
>JBGPVO010000025.1:0-10078 GCA_041491705.1 Verrucomicrobiia bacterium | reverse complement strand
CATCCGCGCGCAGGAGATCAGCCGCTATGTGGAGCATGGCTTTCTCGACGTGGGCCTGACGGGCGCGGACTGGATTGCGGAGAATGCCAGCGACGTGCACGTCGTGTGCGAGATCGCGTACAGCAAGCAGACCACGAGCCCCGCGCGCTGGGTGCTGGCGGTCCCGAACGATTCCCCCGTCCAGTCGGTCAAGGACCTGCAGGGCAAGCGCATCGCGACGGAGTTGGTCGAAATGACGCGGCGCTGGTTGAAGAAGAACGGGGTGACGGCGGACGTGGAGTTTTCCTGGGGCGCGACCGAAGTGAAAGCGCCGGAGCTGGTCGATGCGATTGTCGAGCTGACCGAAACGGGTTCGTCGCTGAAGGCAAACAATCTGCGGATCGTCGAGACCATCGTGTCGAGCTATCCGCAGCTCATCGCCAACAAGAAAGCGTGGGACGACCCGTGGCGGCGCAAGAAAATCGAGACCGTCGCGCTGATGTTGCGCGGCGCGCTGGCGGCGGAAGAAAAAGTCGGCCTGAAAATGAACGTGCCGCGGGCGAAACTGGCGACATTGTTGAAGGAATTGCCCGCACTGCGCAACCCGACCATATCGGCGCTCTCGCGGGAGGACTGGGTGGCGGTGGAGACGATCATTGACGAGCGGATCGTGCGCGAGATCATCCCGCAGTTGAAAGATGCGGGCGCCGAGGGTATTATTGAGTATCCGTTGAACAAGCTGATCTACTAGTGGCGGCCTGAGCATCGATGCCACAACCAACAAGGAGGCCCGCATGGGCTCGCTGAGGAAACGACGCAAGCAGAAGATTAACAAGCACAAGCGCCGCAAACGCTTGAAAGCAATGCGTCACAAGAAGAGAAATCGTTAGGAGTTGTAACCAGGCATGTTTCACCCGAGAGCCAGTGCGCGCAGCCGCGCCGCTGCGGTGGGCTTGTTGTTTCTCATCGCCGGCGTGGCTGGGGCAATGGCCCGGACCGGTGCGTCTGGCGGCACCGGTCGCGCGCCGCTTGCCGAGCCACCGAGCCTGTCAACTGCCGAGGAACGTCGGGTGGAAGCCCTCGCCGAGTACGCCACCGGCGTCTCGGAAGAAATACGCGGGGACCTCGACGCGGCACTCGAGCGGTACCACCACGTGCTGGAACTGGATCCGCACGCTACGGCGCTGGCCGTTCGCCTGGGGCAAATCTACGCGACGAAGCGCGACATCACCAATGCGGTGAGCGTTCTCGATTCCGCGGTTCGGGCCAACCCGAACAGCGCGGACGTTTCGTACTGGCTCGGCTTCGTGTATCGCAGCGACAACCAGAACGAAAAGGCGACCGCGGCATTCCGCCAGGCGCTGAAGATCGACCCGAATTATCTGGGCGCGCTGGGGGGCTTGCTCGACATCTACATGTTGCAGGACTCGGCGACCGAAGCCGTCAAGCTGCTCGATCGCGCGTTCCACAAGAAGGTTGAGGTGGGCAGTTACTGGAGCCGCTTGGGCGACTTCTATGCGGCGGTCTATCGCCAGAAACCCACCTGGGCACAGAAGATTGATCGAAAGCGAATTCAGCAATGCTACGAAAAGGCGCTGGCGTTGGCGCCCGGCGATTCGGACATCGAGCTGCGGCTGGCCGATGCCTACGCCGACAACGGCAATGCCCAGAAGGCCGCCGACTCGTATTCGAGATTGCTCGTCAAGAACCCGGATGCGCCACTGATCCGCGAGCGACTGGCGGCCAACTACATCCGCGGTGACCAGAAGGAGAAAGCGGCGGCCGTCCTCGAGGAAATCATCAAACGCGAACCGTTGGCGTATGGGATTTATAACGATCTGGGCGAACTCTACGCGGATTTGGGCAAGACCGAAAAGGCCATCTCCAACTATCAACAGTCGCTCATCGTCAAACCGAACCAACCGGAAAACTACGCGCAAATCACGGCCTTGCAGTTGGACTCCAAGCAGGTCGACCGGGCGCTGGGCACGTTGGCCACCTGGAAAGTGAAGTTTCCGACCGATTTTCGCGTGCCCTATTTCACCGGACTCATCCAAACGGACCGCAAACAGTTCACCAACGCAGTCACCTCATTCGCTGACGCCGAATCCCTGGCCCATGAATCGCCCGACGAGGGACGGCTGACCAGCAAGTTCTATTTCTCGTATGGGGCGGCGTGCGAGCGCGCCGGTAACCCTGACAAGGCGGTCGCGCTGTTCCGCAAGTGCCTGGAACTTGACCCCGAGGATCACACGGCCTGCAACTACCTTGGTTTCATGTGGGCTGAGAAAGGCGTCAATTTGGAGGAAGCCCTGGGCTTGATCCAGAGGGCGGTGAAGCTCGAGCCCGACAACGGCGCCTATATCGACAGCCTCGGCTGGGTGTTGTTCAAGCTCGGGCGCACCGAAGAGGCGTTGGTCCAACTCCGGCGCGCCGCCGAGTTGATCAAGGATGACCCCGTGGTGTTCGACCATCTCGCCGACGTGCTCGTGAAGCTTGGCAAGACGGACGAGGCAATCGCGGTGTTGCGACGCGCCAGCGAGATGGAGCCCAGCAACAGGGGGATTTCCGAAAAGCTCCAGAAGCTGAAGGGCAACCAGTCTGCCGCTCACTAATTGGTCGGGGTCACGACCATGATTTCCAGCACGATGGTGGCTAACGCCCGTGCTTTCGCCTCATTGGTGAGCGCCAGCGCGGCCGCGCCGCTGAAAACGGTGTTGGTCTCCCGGTTGCCGGTCAGCACGCCGGCCCCAAAACCAATCGCGTCTGCTGACGAAGCTGTGGCGCCCGCGGTCGTACCGCCTTTGTCGCGACTTCCTCCCTCAGTCCCCACAACAGAAGCTGAACTCTGCAACAGTTCCAACTTGAATGACGCGGCGTATTCCCGTGGCAACTCGACAAAGAACAGGTGTCCCGCCGCCGCCTTCGACGAAGAAACAGCAATGACTCTTCCATTGCACTTTGCCGCGAGTTGCTCCGCTCGGCTTTGCACATCGTGGAGATCCTTGGCGGGAATAATGACCTCGGCGTCAAGTCTGGACGGATCGATTCCAAGGTCTTGTGCCACTGCTGCGACTTCGGTAGCTGCGAGGGGCGGAGCGATTGTCAGTCCGCTGACACTACCATTGTCAGCGAAGGCCCTCCGCCTGATCTCGCCCGCCGATTTGTCACCAGCAGCAGCTGATCGCAATTCGTTCTTCACCCTTGCCATCCGCGCATTCGAGACCCCGTTTGCTGGCATCGGTTCCTGGAGCCTCTGCACAAGAGCGGCGATCACAATCAGCGCCGCCGCTTCCAGCGGAACCTTCAACCAGACCGGCCGGAACAGATAATCCCGCCATGTCTTTGGCTCGGGCTTGTCGCCGCGGGCGATTTTGCGGCGCACTTCAGCCAGGAACTGCGGCGCGGGCTCCAGTTTCGGCAGCGCCGCCACGCCCGCCGCCAACGTTTTCAGTTCCGCCACTTCCTCCCGGCAACGCGGGCACGACGCGAGGTGCGCCTCGACTTCCGCGCGCTGCGGCGGCGTCAATTCTCCGTCAAGATATGCCGACAACTCCGGCTGGATGTCCTGGCAGTATTTCATTGCCTCGTCTTCATCTCTCTTCCTTCATGCGTTCCCGCAGCGCCTCCCGCGCCCGCGCGATCCGCGATTTGACCGTGCCAATGGAGCAATCGAGCGCGGTGGCAATCTGCTGATAGCTCATACTCTCCACGTGACGCAGCACCAGCACCTCGCGAAACCTGCGCGGCAATTCGCCGATCCGGCGGCCCAGCAATTCGACAAACTCGGCCTTCACCGTCTGCACGTCGGGCGTGTCGGCTTCCGCAGCAATCTGCCGGGGCACTTCGCCATCGGTTGTCTCTACTGCGCTGTCCAGGGATACGCCGGCGTGACGCCCGCGCCGTTTCCACCAGCGATGCCTGTTGCGCGCAAGGTTCAAGACGATCTGGTGAAGCCACGTCGTGAAGCCGCACTCACCGCGAAACTCGTTCACGTTCCGATAAATCCTCACAAATGCGTCCTGCGCCACTTCCATGGCGTCCTCGCGGTCGCGGAGCACCTGAAATGCGACATTGACGGCCCGTTGCTGATGCCGCAACACCAGGTCGTCGAACGCCTTCTCGTCGCCGGCCCGGCAGCGGTCCAGCAGTTCGTGGTCGCTCGCCGCGTTCTCAGCGTCCGGTTGTATGACACGCTCCATGCGGAAAAGTTCCCACCGTTTGGACGGTCGCCGTATCCCACTTGTTCATGGCCTGATCGTGCCGTCCTCTACGATCCAAATTCAGGCTTGGCTTCCCGGGTCATCAGGTCGCGCACCGCCTGGGTCGGCGCCTTGCCTTCGTAAATAATCGCGTAAACCTGACTGGTGATGGGCACGTCCACACCGTGGCGCTGCGCCAATTGCCAGGCCGACTTTGCCGTTTTCACGCCTTCGGCCACCATCTGCGTGCTCGCCGCAATCTGCTCGGGTGTCTCGCCCTTGCCCAGCCGTTCCCCGAACCCGCGATTGCGACTGTGTCGGCTGAACGCCGTCACGATGAGGTCGCCCACGCCGCTCAGCCCGAAGAATGTTTCCCGCCGCGCGCCCAACGCCACGCCGAGCCGCGTCATCTCCGCCAGCCCGCGCGTGCACAGCGCCGCCTTCGTGTTGTCGCCAAACCCGATTCCGTCACACGCGCCCGCGGCGATGGCGATGACGTTCTTGAGCGCGCCACCCAGCTCGACGCCAACAACGTCGTCATGCGTGTAGATGCGGAACCGCTCGTTCATGAACGCCTTCTGTGCGGTAGCGGCAAGTGTCTGGTCCTTCGCCGCCACGACCACCGCCGTGGGGATGCCTCGCCCGACTTCTTCGGCGTGACTCGGGCCGGAAAGCACGATGACGCGGTCCGTCTTGAGCACCTGCGCAATCACTTCGCTCATCCTCGCGCCCGTTTCGTTCTCGATCCCCTTGGCGACGCTGACAAGAGGCAGGCCCGACGGCACGAATTCGCGCACTTGCTCGCAGATCGGACGCATCCCGTGTGAGGGGACGGCGAGCACTGCCATCTCCGCCTCGCGCAACGCCAACTTCGCGTCCAGTGTGAGCACGATTTCTTTGGGAATCTTCACCCCGGGCAGAAACGCCTTGTTCTCGCCGGCAGCGATGATTGGCTCGACTTCCTCCTCGAGTCGGCCCCACAGCGTGACCTTGTGCCCATTCCCGTGCAGCAACACCGCCAACGCTGTCCCCCACCCGCCCGTGCCGATGACCGCGACGTTCATGCTGTTTTCTTCGCTCCCACACGGTTTTCGGTGCCCGCCAGCAGCCGCTGGATGTTCGCCTTGTGCTTGTAGATCGCGACGACTCCGAGGATCGCGGTGAAAATGAGAAGTGTTGCGTCCTTCTTGACGAACCATGTCGCTATCGGCATGGCGATGGCCGCGAAGATGGACGCCAGCGACACATATCGCCAGATGCCGAACACGATTGCCCACACACCCAGCGCACAGAGCAGCGGCAGCGGAAGAAACGCCAACAGCGCACCGGCACTGGTCGCCACACCCTTGCCGCCTTTGAACTTGAGCCAGCAGGTCCAGTTGTGACCCGCGATGACGAACACGCAGCACGCGATCTCCAGCGCGCTCCGATTCACATCCGGGAAAATGCGCGGCGCCAACCACACCGGCAGGAACCCTTTCGCGGCATCGATCAGCAACACCGTGATGCCCGGTCCCTTGCCGAGCGCGCGCATCACGTTCGTCGCGCCGATATTGCCGCTGCCGACCGTGCGAATGTCAATCCCGCGCGCCTTTGCCCACAAGAATCCCGTCGGGATTGAACCAAGAAAATAGGAAGCGACTGCACAACCAATGAAGATGGTGGCCGTCATGCCGGCGACTGTAGCCGATTGCGGCGAAAAGCGGCAAGCCCGATCGCAACCAGGGACACCACAGCGCACGCGGCGACAAAAACGTCGCCGTGGCGGGTGTAAAAGGTTTGCGTGAGATCGCCGGGCAGTCGTAATTCGTAGCTCAGGCTGGCCTGCGTAAACGGGGCGCATCGCGCGCGGATGAACCCGTGCTCGTTAACCACGCAGGTGATGCCGTTGTTCGTCGCGCGCACGAGCGGACGGCGGTTCTCGACGGTGCGGAAGACGGCGTTGGCGAGATGCATTTCCGCCTCCGGCGAGGTCTTGAACCATGCGTCGTTGGTGAGGTTCACCATGAAGTCGACGTCCCGCTGCACGAATCGGCGGTACAGGTCTGCCACCGTGTCCTCGAAGCAAATGATCGTCCCGAAACGAAAACCGTTGGCTTCAAAGATCGTATATTCATCGCCGGGGCTCAGGTCGAAGAAGTCGTCCACATCATAGTCTTTGGGCCCGATCCGCTTCAGCAACGGTGACCACATGGCGCGGAGCGGAATGTATTCCCCGAACGGCACGAGGTGGAGCTTCCGATAGATCCCCGCGATCTTGGGTTGCGGTGTGAACAAGATGGCGGCGTTAAACATCCTGGGTCGGCGGTCGTCGAAAAACCCGGTCAGCAAATAGGCGTTGGATCTCGCAAGAATGTTCGTGACCAGATCGACGGATTCCCGGTCGTTTTGGATGACCCACGGCGTGGCGGTCTCCGGCCAGATGATCAACTCCGGGTGATCGGACAACAATGCCTCGGTGAGGTCGCGGTGACGACTGAGAATCATCCTCTTCTGGTTCGGATCGAACTTCAGCGTTTGCGGGATGTCGGCCTGCACAAGCCCCAGCCGCAGCGTCCGCGATGGTTGTCCTGCCCCCGATCGGATTTCCCGAAGCCCATGCGCGAACGCAAGGCAAACCAGTCCCATTCCCGCGTAGAACTCCCAGCTCAAACGGCGCATGGGCGCTTCCTTGCCGATCTGCCGGACAAGGCGACGAATCGTGAAATAGAAGGCGAAATTCACGAAGCACAGCAGCGCCGACACGCCGTACACGCCCGTTACGTTGGCAAACTGAATGAACGGGACGGCCTGCCACTGGCTGACGCCGAGAAAGTTCCACGAGAATCCGCCGAGCAGGAACCAGCCGCGCACCCATTCCAGCGTCACCCAACTCGACGACGCCACCACGGCGGCGCTGAGATTGCGCACCGCTGAATCGTTAGAGGTGGTATCATGAACGTTGGCCGACGGCGGGCTGAGCCAGCCCGCCCTACCAAAACCGCGGTAGGGCGCGGTGGCCTCACCGCGCCGCAGGGCATTCACCAGTGCGAACACCACCGCCGCCGCGCCGAAGTACAGCGCGAGAAACGCGATGAGCGCCACGGCGCCGGGCACGGTGACGTGGACAACCCACCAGACCGTCATCCCGAAAAACACCAGCCCGGCGATATAGCCGCGTCGGAACGCTTCGCCCCGGTCGCAATTCTCCACGGCAAAGAGCAAGGGCACGAGCGAGAGCCAGGCCAACTGCCCCATATTGAAGGGAGGAAACGCCAAGGCGGTCAGGACACCTGCGGTAACAGGCAGTAGCCAGCGAGACAACACAAGGTTCAACGTCCAACGTTCAACGCTCAACATTCAACCTTTCGGTTGCGGCATGACCGGCGGACCGTTGAAAGTTCAAAGATGGGCGTTGGATAGTGTCCCGACTTGACGGGCGCTTGGCTGCTCGACATGACAGTTATCGTAACAAAGCGGTCTGGCTTACGAAACCCAAATCACGGAAGACCGACCGGCGTTGGCTCCAGTAACTTGTTAGGCATCCGGTCAATGTCCCTCACAGAATCTCCTCCAAAGCTGCCGGCTTCCGTAGCCAAGCAATGCTGACACCAGCGGATAGATCCAACCAAGAACTGTCGTAGCAAAAATAAATGGGCCATCAAATCCCGAATCATATAAATGCCGCTCAACAGCAGAATCGAAGTGTCCCACAACAGGCGGCAAAACGGCGCAGGAAAATATGACGAAAGCCACAAGCACAGCCCAAGCAACCAGAATGGTCTTGAGAAAACGCCGCCCGCGAAAAACTGCCGCGAACGGCAAGACGCAAGCAATCAATCCGAAAACAACATTCCAAGCGATTGCAAATGCTGTGTGCATAGGATGCCTAACATAACACTAGGGAGAAAAATACTCCCCATCCCGCCTCCACTTTTCCGCCCATTTCTGCTGTTAGACGACATAGATCAAGCACCTCAGGCGTTTTTGCCGCAGCAGTTCTTGTATTTCTTGCCGCTGCCGCAGGGACACGGTTCGTTGCGGCCGACTTTCGGGACGTCACGGCGAATCGGCGCGGTGGTCTTTTCGATGGCTTCCTCGACCATCTCGCCGCCCTGAGCCTTGGTCGTGGCCATGCTTGTGCCGGTGGTGGGACGCGGTGCGCCCGCGCCCTGGCCGAAGGCGCTGCCACTGCTGAGTTCGGGCGCGCTGAGCTGAATTGGCAGTGCGCGCATGAAATTCTCGAAAGCGGCGAGCGAACTGGCGGACCGGAAGACGTTGTTGGCGATCTCGTTCTTCACGTTGTCCTGCATCTCGTCGAACATCGCGAACGCCTCGGTCTTGTACTCGACCAGCGGGTCCTTCTGCCCGTACGCGCGGAGGCCGATGCCGTTGCGGAGCTGGTCCATGTTGTACAGGTGCTCCTGCCACAGCCGGTCCAGCGCGTTGAGAACGATGAGTCGTTCGATGACCTTGAGGGTATCGGGACTCTCGTTGGCCGCTTTCGCCTCGTAGGCGCGCTTCACCTTGTCGAGAAGGAGATCGCGCAACTCCTCGGCGGTCTTGCCGTCGATGTGCTCCTTGCGCAAGCCGATGGGAAACGCTTGATTCGTCCACCGCATCAAGGCATCGAGTTCCCATTCATCGGCCGGCTTGTCCTGTGGGCAATACTCGACAACGCGCGCCTCGACGACCTCCTCGATGATGTCGAAGATCGCTTCGCGCGGGTTATCGCCGCGGATGATGTCGTTGCGGAAGCCGTACAGCACTTCGCGCTGCTTGTTCATCACATCATCGAACTCGAGCGTGCGTTTGCGGATCGAGAAATTGTGCTCTTCCACGCGCCGTTGCGCGGTTTCGATGGATCGGTTGAGCCAGCTATGCACGAGGGCTTCGCCTTCCTTCATCCCCAGTTTTTCCATCACATTGCCGATTCGTCCGCCGCCAAACAACCGCATCAAATCGTCTTCCAGCGAAACGTAGAAGCGGCTGCCGCCGGGATCGCCCTGGCGGGCGCAACGTCCGCGAAGCTGGCGGTCAATGCGCCGCGCCTCGTGGCGTTCGCTGCCGATGACGTGCAACCCGCCAACGCCCGGCACGCCCTGGCCGAGCTTGATGTCGGTGCCGCGGCCCGCCATGTTGGTGGCGATGGTAACAGCGCTGTGCTGGCCCGCGCGCGCGATGATTTCCGCTTCGCGCTGGTGATATTTCGCGTTGAGCACGTTGTGCGGAATCTTCTGGCGGCCCAACATGCGCGACAGCACTTCGCTGGCCTCGACGCTGACCGTACCGACGAGCATCGGTTGTCCCTTGCGATGGCGCTCGACGATTTCCTCGATGATCGCGTTGTACTTTTCACGGCGCGTCTTGTAGATGACGTCGTCTTCGTCGTCTCGAACGCAGGGCTTGTTGGTGGGAACGACGATGACGCCCAGCTTGTAGATGTTCTCGAACTCGGTCGCTTCGGTCTCGGCGGTACCGGTCATGCCGGAGAGCTTCTTGTAGAGGCGGAAATAGTTCTGAATGGTGATGGTGGCGAGCGTCTGCGTCTCGCGCTCGATCGCCACGCCTTCCTTGGCCTCGACCGCCTGATGCAACCCGTCGCTCCAGCGGCGGCCCGGCATCAGGCGTCCCGTGAACTCATCGACGATCATCACCTTGTTTTCCTGCACGACGTACTCGACGTCCTTCTCAAACAGGCAGTAGGCACGCAGCAGTTGGGAGATGTTGTGAATCTTTTCGCTGCGTTCATCGAACGTCTGCTGGATCTGCTGCTTCTTCTTTTCCCGCTCGGCGTCCGGCAACTGCTGGGCGTCCGCCTCCTGCAAAGCGGTCACCAGATCGGGTATCACGAACGCATCGGGATCGTTTGGATTGAGGAATTTGCGGCCCTTCTCGGTGAGATCGGAGTCGTGCTG
>JBGPVO010000024.1:0-10085 GCA_041491705.1 Verrucomicrobiia bacterium | reverse complement strand
GAGGAAGGCTTTGGCGCGTGCACCGTCACGGGCTCGTGCGAAGCGGTCTGCCCGAAGGGCATCAGCCTGAATTTCATCGCGAAGATGAACCGCGATTACTTCGGTGCCCTGGTCAAAGGCGGCAAGAAACAACCCGCGTCCACCAAGTCGTAACCCCTAGTTCGGATTGTCAAAGTGGCCAAGAGCGCGCTGCTTTCGCATGACGAGCACCATGGCAATGCCGCCGATGATCCCGAAACCTGCCATCGTCGGGTACCACACCACCCAGCCAAACTTGTCGATCAGCCAGCCGGTTATGGGCAAGAAGATGGTCATGCCGTAATACTGAAACGAGTCGATTACTCCGGAGGCAAAGCCGGCCATCTTGCGTCCGCCGATATCCATGGGGGCCGCAGCGCCCACGAGCGAGTGCGTGGAGTTGACCATTAATGAAATCAATATCAAGAAGAAACAGCCGAGAAAGATGCCGCTCGGCGTCGGCCCGACGACCCCGGAGTAAATCACCACCGCAGCCAGCCCAATCACGATGGCTTGGAGGAAGTACAATCCCATTGCCACGGGCGAACGATGTCCCTTGAAGAACCTGTCGGAGACGATCCCTGATACCAGTGACCCGACGACAGCTACCATGGGCACCGCGAATCCCAACGTCCAGACCAGGGCGCGCGGTTTGTCTTCCGGGTTCAGCTTCAGCACATCATGAAAATACAGCACCGCCAATTGATCTGAACTGCTGCGCACGGCTCCCGTGCAGGCGTAGGCGACCGCATAGAACCATACCAGTGGATGCGTGAAAACGGTTTTGAAGCATTTCGCGATGCTGATTCGCACGCCCGCGCTGGAATCCACTTCGTCATGGATCAGACCCGGCCACCCGGCTTCTTCAGGAGTCTCTTTCGCGCAGATCGTCATAATGACGGCGCACAACGCCGTGATTGCCGGTGGAATACGGAACAGCCAGCGCCAGTCGCCCTTGGCGACGGTCCATGTGCCAATCGTGAAGCCCGCCAAAATGAGCGGCGCAAGAGCGCCGATGGAGACCTGGCCCAACTGGATCATAAAACCAAAGATGCCTGCGAATGTTCCGCGCTCGTTGCGATTGAACCAGGCGGCGTTGATCTTGATCATGCCCGGCGCGCCAAACGACTGAAAATACCCGTTCATCAGCCAGATGAGCGCAAACGTCGAAAAGGTCCCCGCGAAGGACGCGACGCCGTAAATCAAGTTGATGATGATTGTGGCCGTCGCACCAATCAGCATCGCCAACCGTCCACCGATGCGATCGGTGATCAATCCGTTGATGAGTTGGCCCGTGCCGTAGGCGAGCGACCAGGCGCTCAGAATCCCGGTAATCTGGAACGTACTGAACCCAAATTCCTGTACCATCCCCGGTGTGGCAAAGCGGAAATTGTAACGGCAGACATAGTAGGACGCGTACATCAGCCCAAGACTCACCCAGTTCAGGCCGCGCCGGGGCCGGAAACCGGGTGGATACTTGCTGCGACCAGTAGCGGGAGCCGTCGATGTCTGTTCCATGAATTCTCTCTAGCGAAAGCCCGTAACGCGACTAAGGCGAAACCGTAACTGGACTGCCATGCAAAAGTCAAAGAAATTGTCCGTTCAACCGGCCCGGAAGAGTTGTCCCATCTTCTTGCCCAATGCCCTGTTGGCGATAAACAGGCTGACCGATAGCAGGACCATGCCGAGAATGCCCATGGCGCTGGCCACACTGACGGAATCGGGCGCGATCCGACTTGCCACGGCGTCCGTCGGCGTTGTTAGCGCCGTTCTCGGCTCAGTAATACAAGCTGAAGCAACTGTGCGGCCGCCGCGATCAGTGCCGCCACGTATGTGAGCGCCGCCGCGTTAAGGACACGATTGACACCTTCCATTTCATCGCGAGCAATCAGCCCGCTCTTTTGTAGAATCAGCTTGGCGCGGGAACTGGCGTCAAACTCGACGGGAAGCGTGATGAGCTGAAATACCACCAGCACCGCGTAAATCGCGACGCCGAGACTAATGAACATCGGGATGCGAAAGAAGAAACCGCCGATCATCACCAACGGTAGCAGTTTGGAAGAAAACATGGTCATAGGCACGATGGCCATGCGTGCTTGCAGCGGCGCATATGCATGCTGGTGTTGGATCGCGTGCCCTGTTTCATGCGCGGCAATCCCCAGCGCGGCGACAGACTCGCCGTCATATACTTGCGGCGACAACGCGAGTGTCTTGGTTCGTGGATCATAGTGATCGCCAAGGAAACTGTCGGTCCGCTCAATCTGGACGTCGTGAATCCCCGCGTCGGCCATGATTTCCGCGGCAGCCTCCGCCCCGGTGCGCCCGGATCGCGCGCGCACTTGCGAATACTTCTTGAGTGCGGCACTCACGCGAATTTGCGCCACGATTCCTGGTACCAAGATTAACACGAGTAGTAATAGCCATATTCCTGTGGATGTCATTTACCGCCATACCTCCAACTGCCACTACACTACCGCGGCAGAATCAGATTTCAAGCGTCTTTGGAAAACGGGCGAGATTGCGGGCGCCAGCGCGTTGGATCACGGCTACATCTTCGAGGCGCACGCCGCCAACACCCCAATAGTACAGACCCGGCTCAACGGTTACGACGTGGCCAGCGCGTAATTCTTCGGATACAGCGCTGACGCGCGGGCGTTCGTGCACTTCCAGCCCAAGGCCGTGGCCTGTGCCGTGAAAGAAACCTTGCATCCGACCGCGCACAACGCCTGTTTTGTAGCCTTCACGGACAAACAACTCCTGAATCGCGCCGTGAACCTCACTGCCATTCACGCCGGCGCGCAGTTTCCGAAGTGCAAGTTCCTGCCCCCTGCCGACGACCGCATACAGCTTCCTCACCGCCTCGCTCGCGCGGCCACGCACGACCGTGCGCGTGATGTCACCGCAGTACCCGGTGCGCGTGTCGCGCGGAAAGATATCGAGAATGATCGTCGTGTGAGCGCGCAAGGGGCCGCATCCTACTTCATGTGGATCGCAGCCCTGATTCCCGCAGGCGACGATCGTGCGCGAAGCGACGCCGCCCAAGGCAGCGATGGTCGCGTTGATCACTCCTTGAACGTCCTCAGCCGTAAGCTTCTTCTGGCGCCAGTAGAGGAAGCCGCGGCGTCCAATGCGGCTCAAGTGCAAGACGTTTACCGCGGCGCGCATTCCTTCCTCGGCAAGACGCATGGCGTCCTCGAGGCCGGCGATTTCGACAAGTTTCTTGATCTCGCGTTCGGGAAAGAACGGGTCCGGTCTTACGGCAACACGAACGCCGCGCAATTGTTTTGCCAAGCCAATGGGGAAGATCGTCGGGACTTCCACACTGCGAACACGAAAGTCATGCAGGACGCGGTTCAGGATGTCGCCGAAGCGCGGCTGTTTGATGCCCGCCCGCTTGAGTTGCTTCTGATAACGTGAAAACGACAGCACGCGGTCAACCTGCGCCTGCTTGCGGGCGCGGCCAATCTCCAGGTCGCTCATCACCGCGTAGCTCTTGCCGCGCGTCTCGAACCAGATGAACGGGTCGGGCACGAACATGCGGGTCGCGTACAGCATGTTCGCGTCGCGTTCGCTATCGGCCACCATCAACCGTGCTGACACGCAATGCCTCCTACTCCCAACCCGATCGACGGGGCGACGTCGAGCGAATAGTCGCTCCTCTCGCCGGACTGCAGTTTATGCCAGGCCAGCGCGGCGATCATCGCGGCGTTATCGGTGCACAGTTTCGCCGGCACCAGCAGCAGCCGCAGGCCGCGACGCGCGCATTCCGCACTCAGCTTCTCACGGAAGCGACGATTGATCGAGACACCGCCCGATGCGCTCACCGTGTTGACGCGCAACTCAACTGCCGCGCGGACGACCTTTCCAACGAGCACGTCCACCGCCGCCTCCTGGAAGCTCGCGCACACGTCTTCGACGCGATGTTGCGGGTGCTTTCGCAAATAGTAAAGCACGGACGTCTTCAGTCCACTGAAGCTGAAGTTGTAGCTGCCATCATGGAGCATGCTGCGCGGGAAATCGATGGCCGCCGGGTTTCCGCCCTCGGCACGCCTCTCAATTTCAGGGCCGCCGGGGTAACCGAGGGCCAGCAGTTTGGCGACCTTGTCGAATGCCTCCCCCGCCGCGTCGTCAACTGTCTGGCCGAGAATTTCATGCTTCCCGATGGCCGTCGCGTGCACGAGGATTGTATGACCACCAGAGACAATGAGCGAAACCATCGGCAGTGCGTCCGTCGCGGCGTTGGCCAGAAGCGGCGAGTAGAGATGCGCCTCGATGTGGTTGACGCCGACGAACGGTTTACCGGTGGCAAAGGCGATGCCCTTGGCCGCGTTCAGGCCGATGAGCAACGATGACGCCAAGCCGGGGCCGTAGGTGGCGGCAACGGCATCGATTTCGTCAATGGAAGTGCGCGCATCGGCAAGCGCCTGCCCGATCACGGACTCGATGAACTGGAGGTGGTTGCGCGACGCCAGCTCGGGGACGACGCCGCCGTACGGGCGATGCAGGGCAATTTGAGAACTGACCACGTTGGCAAGAATCTCCCCCCCGTCGCGCACAACAGCCGCGGAGGTCTCATCGCAGGAGGTCTCGACACCGAGGACTTTCACAGTGTGACAAACGTTTGACGGTCGGGCCGTTGTCCTACTTTGCCGCAGTCGCCGTTGCCTCGTTCATGTTCTGTTTGGCGACTTTCATCTGTCTGGCGAAGAGTTTGACTCCCTTGATGACGTCGATGGCGCGGTCAAGCTGGACATCGGCGATGGGTGTGACTTTCTCCGCCGTGTCATCCTGCGGCAGATTGGCGCGGTAGCGTTGATCCTGAAGCTTGCGCTCATCCTCTTCGGAAATGGGTACGACGATATCAGGCGTGACGCCGTGCTCATGGATGACTTTGTGACTCGGCGTATAGTACTTGGCCGTCGTCAGCCGCAACGCGGACCCGTCATGGAGTTGGATGATGCTCTGCACCGACCCCTTGCCGAAGGTGGTTTCGCCCACCAACACCGCGCGGCGGAGGTCCTGCAACGCGCCCGCGACAATCTCGCTGCCGCTGGCGCTGCCGGCGTTGACCAGGAGAACGAGCGGGTAGTCCAGCCGTTTCTTGCCGCGGTCGGACATGTAGGGGATCTTCTGTGCGGGGTCGCGTCCCTCCGTGGAAACGATCAACTTGCCTGCGGGGATGAACTTGCTGGCGATCTTTCGCGCAGATTCAAGCAGGCCGCCAGGATTGTTCCGCAGATCGATGATCAGCGCGGTCATTCCCTGGCCTTCGAGCTTGGTCAGCGCTTTCTCGAATTCGTCGGCGGTCGGCTCGTTGAATTGCGTGATGCGCACGTACCCAATGCCGTCCTGAAGGATTTTCGCGTCCTTGACGCTGTCCACGTTGATCTCGGCGCGCTCGATGGTGTGGTCCTTGATCTTATCGCTCGGATCCTTGGCTTTGGACCGGAAAGTGGTAATCGTCACCTTTGTTCCCGGATCGCCGCGAAGTTGATGCACGGCGTCCTGCAGGCTCATTTTCTCGGTGATCTTGCCGTCGATCTTGATAATGCGGTCGCCCGGCAGCAGACCCGCCTTCGCGCCGGGCGTGTCTTCCATCGGCGTGATGACGGTGAGAAAGCCTTCCTTGGACATGCTGATGACGATGCCAATGCCGCCAAACTTGCCCTCGGTGTCTTCCTTCATGTCCTCGTACGCCCGCGGCTCCATGAACTGGCTGTGCGGGTCGAGCGAGTTCAACATCCCTTTGAGTGCGCCGTACGTCAGCTCCTGATAGGACACCGAGTTGGTGTCCACGTACTCCTTGCGGACCAACTCCATCACCTGTGTGATGAGTTCCATCTCGGTGTACGGGTTATCCTTGTCGTGTTTGGTGGACGCTTCCGAATAAATCTTCGCGGCGATGGCGAGATTGATCCCCAACAGCACCACGACCAACGCTACGGTAATACGCTTCATGCTCATACAGTCTCTCTCAAACGTTTTCCGCCTTCCCCCAGGCAACGTCGTTTTCACGCGTAACCGACATGAGGGGCCAGCGACGCGCTTACATTACGTCTGCAGGAAGGGCGAATCAAGTGCATCCTTCCAATAATGGCACGCTGGCAAAGGCTACTTGACCAGATCCAGCGCCGCCTTGCGAAAGGCGGCCATCTGGCGGGCGGTCTTCGCCTCGAGGTAGCAGCGGAACACGGGCTCCGTGCCCGAGGCACGGAACATCACCCAACAACCGTCGCCGAGTAGGAACTTGTAGCCATCCTTCGTAACCACCGCCGTAACTTTCTGCCCGCCAAACTCATCCAACCCACCGGCAAACCGTTGCAGCAACTGTTCCTTTCGCTCGGGCGTCACGCGAAGATTGATGCGGTCGCTAACGATGCCGCCAGCCCACGCCTGGATCTCCTTCAGCACGGCACCGAGGGGTTTGCCTTCGTACGCCACCAATTCCGCCATTAACAGGCACGCAAGGATCCCGTCCTTCTCCGGCACGTGACCTTTGACACTCAGGCCTCCGCTCTCCTCGCCCCCGACGATGATCGGCTCGCTCTCCATCAACACGCCGATGTACTTAAACCCGACAGGCGTCTCGTGCACTTTCACGCCCAGTTCACGCGCCACTGCGTCCACCAGATGACTCGTCGCGACCGTACGCACCACCGCGCCCGTCCAGTGGCGGTTCTTCGCCAGATGATACAGCGTGAGCGCGAGCACCTGGTTGGCATTGATGAACGTGCCGTCGCGGTCGACGATCGCGAACCGGTCAGCATCGGGGTCGAGTCCCAGCCCGAGCGCCGCCCTGGATTTCCTCAAGCGAGCCAGCAACTCGCCCATGTGCTCCCTGATCGGCTCGGGATGACCGTCCCCGAAAAGCGGGTTCAACTCCCCATGCAACGCGTCGACGCGCCAGCCGCTCCGGGTCAGCAGCGCGTCGAGATAGCCGCGGCCAGTGCCAAACATCAAATCCACCACCGCTCTGTTGCGATGCTTCTGTAGCGCGGCAAAATCCACCAACTTGCGTAGCTGCGCCACGTACGACGGCATTGGATCGAACACCTTCACGCGCTTCGTCTCACGGGCGACGGCGGAAGGCTGGTGGCTCAAGATTTCCGCCTTCGCTTCGATGGCCTGCGCTGTCTCGGGCAGGCACGGGGCGCCGTTTGACTCGTTAAACTTCAGCCCGTTCCATTCGGGCGGATTGTGACTGGCGGTGATGTTGATGCTGCCGCAAGCCCGGTGCGCGCGAATCGAGTGCGAGATGACCGGCGTGGGCGCGTCTCGATCGGTCAGCCAGACTTCGAATCCGTACCCCGCGGCGATTTCCGCACATCGCGTGGCGAACGCCCGCGACAGGAACCGCGTGTCATGGCCGACAATGAGCAGCTTCCTTGCGTGGGGCGGAGGATTCTCGCTGAGGTGTTGGGCGATGGCATGGGCGGCAATCTCGACGTTCGCGAACGTGAACGTATCGCTAATGATCCCGCGCCAGCCCGACGTGCCAAATTTGATGACCGACATGCCGCGCATTATAGCGACCGCCGTCCCTCCGTCCACAGCAATGCTGTGCCCGGTCTTGATGTCTAGCCGTGGATTTGCTTTCATTACCTCGGTTCGGCACGCGTCAGAAAATGGTGACAACAATGTCAGAAGAATCCGCCAAACCCGGCAACGAGCCTGTTGATCTACTGCCTACAAAGGACGGTTACAACCGCTGGGCCGCGATCTACGACGAAGACGGCAACCCGTTGATCGCTCTCGAAGAGCCGTGGATGGACAGATTGCTCGGCAACGTTCGTGGGCTGACCGTCGCCGACATCGGCTGCGGCACAGGCCGTCACGCCATACGGTTTGCGGCCGCAGGGGCGATTGTCCACGCACTCGATTTCTCCGAGGTGATGTTGGAACGGGCACGAACGAAGGCTGGAACATCGAATATCGTTTTTCGCGTTCACGATCTCGCCAAGTCGTTGCCATTCGCGGACGAAGCCTTCGACCGTGTTGTCTGTGGGTTGGTGATCGACCACATTGCCGATCTCGGGGGACTGTTTCGGGAGATGCATCGCGTTTGTCAGCCGTCCGGCTTCGTCGTGGTCTCCGTGATGCACCCGGCGATGATGTTGCGGGGGGTTCAAGCCCGATTCAGAGATCCAGCGACCGGACGCGAAATCCGCCCGGCGAGTTGCCCTCATCAACTGAGCGATTACATCATGGCCGCTGCCCGAGCGGGGTTTACGTTCGACCATCTGAGTGAACACGCCGTGGATGAGGCGTTGGCGAAACGGTTGGAGCGCGCTCGCAAATATTTGGGCTGGCCGATGTTGTTTCTCATGCGGCTCGCGCCGACGAACAAGACTATCGGAAGAGGCAGCGCTGGCTAGAATGCCTTCAGTTTTCCGTTTGCCAGCAGCGCCAGCAAGGCCCCACCCAGGGCAAGTCGGTAAATGATGAACACCCACGTGGTGTGCTTCTTGAGGTAGCCGAGCAGGAACGCGATCGAGGCGTAGCCGACAACGAAGGAAACAATCGTTGCGGCGAAGAGGTCGTGGACGTGCTCCGGGGTCGCCAACAACTCGTGACGGGCTTTTATCAATTCAAAGATGCCGGCGGCAAACACGGCGGGCAGCGACAACAGGAACGAAAAGCGCGCCGCCGTTTCGCGGGTCATTCCCAGGAACAGGCCGCCGGTGATGGTGCAGCCCGAACGCGATGAGCCGGGGATCAACGCCACACACTGTGCGCAACCGACTATGATGGCGTCCGCCCAGCCGAGAACCTTCATCTCGCGCAGGGCGTGGCCCTGACGCTGGCGCCAACGCACCAACCATTCGGCGAATATCAGCACCACGGCGAGCGCGATCATCGCCCCGGCAATGACATACAGCGAACGCAATGTCGTTTCGATGTGCTTCTTGAACAACAACCCGACGATTACGACGGGAATAGTCCCCCCGATAACCATCCAGCCCATCTTCGCCTCGGGTGTGCCGACGGGTTTGCCGTCGCGCAATCCGCCCAAGACTCCTCTCGTCATCGCAATAATGTCGGTCGAGAAATACAAGAGCACGGCGACGAGCGTGCCCAATTGAATGACCGCCGTGAACGCGGCGCCGGGGTCATCCCAGCCGAGCAATGCGGGCACGATGCGCAGGTGCGCGGTGCTGCTGATCGGGAGGAATTCCGTCAGGCCCTGCACAACACCCAGCACAATGGCTTGCCAAAGAGTCATCAGGGATGATCTTTAGCTGAGACGTGCGAACGTTTTCTGCAGGAGTTCTACCGGCGTGGCGTTTTCAGCCCTGGCTTTCGAATCGGCAATGAGCTTGCCCTCCAGCGCATTCTTGGTCGGTCGCTGGACGTTGTAGAATAAGCCGAAGTAACCGGGGAACGGCGTCATCGCGAGCTTGTAGGCGGCGACTTCGTCGGTCACGTCGTGATCCGCCGGCACGAGATTGAACACGCCACCTTTGCGCGGGTTGGCCGCGTCGAACGCGCCGGGGTAAAACTCGGTGCACTCGCTCAGGCATTCGATGACGGAAAAGCCGTCGTGCGCCATCGCCTTCTCCATCATTTCCAAGACGTGATTCGGCAGGTGCGAATGCGTGCGGGCGATGAAAGTTGCGCCCGATGCGATGAGTTGCTTCATCGGGTTGATCGGATGATCCATCGCGCCGGTTGGGTCGGTCTTTGATTTGAAACCGAGCGGCGACGTGGGTGACGTTTGCTTCTTGGTCAGGCCATACACGAAGTTGTCCATGATAACATAGGTCATCTTGACGTTCTTGCGGGCGGTGTGAGTGAGATGGTTGCCGCCGATGGAAAACGCGTCGCCGTCGCCGCCGAACACGAAGACATGCAGGTCCGGGCGCATCAACGACACGCCCGTGGCGAACGCGGCGGCCCGTCCGTGGAGGAAGTGCACACCATAGGCGTTCACAAAGTACGGGAACCGCGACGAGCAGCCGATGCCGGCGATGCTGGTGATTTTCTCGTGGGGGACCTGCAGCTTCTCCATCATCTTGAAGTAGATGGAGAGGATGCTGAAATCGCCGCACCCAGGGCACCACGTCGGG
>JBGPVO010000023.1:0-10144 GCA_041491705.1 Verrucomicrobiia bacterium | reverse complement strand
GCATGAGCGCGCTGGCCCCGAGACGGTTCGCGCCGTGATCGGAGAAATTCGCCTCGCCGATGACGTAAAGCCCGGGCAGGTTGCTCATCAAATTGTAATCCACCCACAGTCCGCCCATCGTGTAGTGCATGGCGGGGAAGATGCGCATCGGCGTTTCGTAGGCATTCTCGTGGGTGATTTCGTGGTACATGTCGAACAGATTGCCGTAACGCTCTTCGATCTGCGCGCGACCCAGCTCCTTGATCGCGTCGGAAAAATCAAGATACACGCCCAAGCCGCTTTCGCCGACGCCACGGCCTTCGTCACAGACTTGCTTTGCCGCCCGCGAAGAAATATCGCGGGGCGCGAGGTTGTTGTAGCTGGGATACTTGCGCTCCAGGTAATAATCACGCTCGTCTTCGGGAATTTCTCCCGGCGGGCGTCTGTCGGCCCTTTTCTTCGGCACCCACACGCGTCCGTCGTTGCGCAGCGACTCGCTCATAAGTGTGAGCTTCGACTGGTAATCACCTGTAACGGGGATGCACGTCGGGTGGATCTGCGTGAAACATGGGTTGGCAAATAGCGCCCCTTTCTTGTGGGCGCGCCAAATGGCCGTGGCGTTGCAACCGCGACCGTTCGTCGAAAGATAATATGTGTTGCCGTAACCGCCCGTCGCGAGCACCACCGCGTCGGCGGCGTGAGACGAGATCTTGCCCGTGACCATGTCGCGCACGACAATGCCTTTGGCGTGGCCGTTGACCACCACCAACTCCAACATTTCCGTGCGGGGGAACAGCTTGACCCGTCCCAGTCCGACCTGCCGCATCAGCGCCTGATACGCCCCGAGCAACAGTTGCTGGCCCGTCTGCCCACGCGCGTAGAACGTGCGCGATACCTGCGCCCCGCCGAAGGACCGGTTCGCCAGATAGCCGCTATACTCGCGCGCGAACGGCACGCCCTGGGCCGTGCACTGGTCAATGATATTCACGCTGACTTCAGCGAGCCGGTGGACGTTGGCTTCACGGGAGCGGAAATCGCCGCCCTTGATCGTGTCGTAGAAGAGGCGATACACGCTGTCGCCGTCGTTCTGATAATTCTTCGCCGCGTTGATGCCGCCTTGCGCAGCAACGCTGTGTGCGCGGCGCGGGCTGTCTTGGATGCAGAAGGATTTGACGCTATAGCCCAACTCCGCCAGGGAAGCCGCGGCGGAGCCGCCTGCCAACCCGGTCCCGACAATAATAATCTCGTACTTCCGCTTGTTGGACGGATTGACAAGTTTGATCGCCGCCTTGTGCTTGTCCCATCTCTGCGACATCGGCCCCGAAGGAATCTTGGCGTCGAGTTTCATGTCATTTCACCATCCCCGCAAACACCGCGAGCGGAATCGAAATGTAGCCGAGAAAAATCACCACCGCTGCCACGATCGCGAAGCGGTCGATCAGCGACGCATAGGCTTCATTCTTCAGACCAAGCGACTGAAACATGGCGCTGGCGCCGTGGCTGAGGTGGATGCAGAGCAGGCCGATGCTCAGCACGTAGAATCCGGAGACCCAACCGTTCGAAAAACCAATGACCATCATCCGATAGATGTCGTGCCACCCGTGTGCATCATGCAGCTCGCGATACTCGGGGTGGACGATCAGCAAGGTGTAGTGTGCCAGATGAAAGCCCACGAACGCGACAATGATGAGGCCGCTCCAGATCATGGTGCGCGAGGCGAGACTGGCGGCAACGAGTTCCTTCACTTCGTATCGCACAGCACGCGCCGCGCGATTCTCGATGGTCAGTGAAAGCGACGTCCAAATGTGGATGATGACGAATGTGAGCAAGCCAATCCGCGCCGGCCAGAGGATTTCGGGCGTCGTCTGAAGGAAATGGCCATAGCGGTTGATGGGCTCCGGGCCGAGAAAGATCTGCAGATTACCCGCCAGATGGCCAATCACAAACAGAAGTAACCCCACGCCCGTGATGGCCATAAGGAACTTTTTCCCCAGCGAAGATGTAACCAGACGCCACAGCATGTTCATGGATGCAGCCATGGTGTTAATCAAAGAACCCGCAGAATACCAGAAATTTCTTCTGGGGCGCGTTCGGGGGACGGATTAGACCCGCCCTAACGGGCACAGGCCGATGCGATACGATCGCGCTTTTGACCGTAGGTGAGCTTGCGGAAACGGCGAAGTTCCGCGGTGCGACGCGTTCGTGGCAGGGCATCGAGATGACAGACGTAGCGGCGCGCAAGCCGATTCGTCTCGTGATAACGTTCCGCCAGCAGCGGGTCTTCAAAGTCCGCGTTATCGCGGTCGAACACGCAGGCTTTCAACCAACGCCGGTCCGCGTCCGTCAGGCGCTGCGGTTTGTTGAAGAATGCGCAGTATTTTTGGAGAACCAGATACGTGTCCACTTTCGCCTGGATTTCGAGGTCGCGCACGAACGCCTCGCTATGAATGTCCCGCCCGCCCTCGCTAAACTTCAGCGCCGCATGCACGGCGTGGTCGAGTTCCTCAAGGAAGACCATGAACGGAAGGATGTTCTCGTCGTTCAATCCGCAGGCGGGATTATTCCCTTCCAGTGCGGCGATAACGCTCGGGTCATAATGAATGCCCATCCACAGCTTGCCGTCCACAATCCGGAGGAAAACGCGTCCCAAATCCGAAATTTGCGCGGCGCTCGCTCCGGCCATCTCGGAGAGCGCACCGCTGCGCTGCGGGTTGAGCAGGAAATCCTCAAAGTTCACACCGGTCTCGCCGTAGGTGCGCTCCAGCAGCAGTTGAATCTCTTGCAGCAAGGTCATCCTCCACGTAATGAGCAACTTGGGTGCCATACCCCAAAACGTGGAAACCTGATAAATACTGGCACCCAAGTCAGTCGCTTGCTTTTTGGCCGATCTTCGTGCATAGAAAGGCGTGGAGGCGTGAGAACCTTATGAGTCAACCGAGAATTATTGCGTGGCTGAAACCGAGTTGCGGATGGAGTAACGGCGTGCGCGCCGTGCTCCAAAAATACCATCTTCCGTTCGACGACCGCGATGTCATCAACAATGCGGCGAACTATGAGGAGATGGTGGCCAGGAGCGGTCAGCCGCTGCAGCCGACGTTGGAAATCGACGGGACAATTCTGCCCGACGTTAGCGGCGAGGAAGTCGAGGCCTGGCTCATCCAGAACGGCTACGTCAAGCCCAGCGCCGCCGCGACCGATGTCCCCACCAATCAAGCCTGTCAGGACCATCCGGCACCGACCGTGAAATTCGGCCTCGACCGCAGCTAGCCCAGCGACTCACTCGCTCAGATAATCTTCGCGGCCCGCAGGGCTTTTTCGGCGGCCTCGGGGTCGGGTACGTGCACGATTACCATTGCTTGCTGGTCATAGGCTACCGCCGACGCATAGATGTAGTCGATATTCACGTGCGCGTTCGAGAAGACGCCGGCGATGTGGGCGAGCTGGCCCGGCTTGTCAGAGATGGTCATACCGAGGACGGTGGTTTCGGTGACGTTGTAGCCGAGTTTCTCGAGGACCTTGTGTGTCTTCGGCGTATCGTTCGTGACGAGCCGCACCATGTTAAGGTCGTAACCGGACGACGAATCGATGGCGATGAGGTTGACTTTGGCGTTGGCCACGGCGCGCAACGCTTGGGCGAGCTTGCCGGGCTTGTTCGGTGTGACGATTGTGATTTCCTTGAATGTCTTCATGACGTCTCCGTCGCGTTTGACCACCACTCCACCTGCATGATACAAGTGAACGTGACGTGGTGCAAGTCACCACGGTCGATTCGCGTACACTGATGACGCCTCCGCAGTACACGCATGTGGGCCAACACTTGTTCGTCGGGCTTGGCGCGACACAGTTGACCACCGACGCACGCCGGCTGCTGAAGACGGTGCAGCCGGGTGGTGTCGTGCTGTTTGCCCGCAACATCAACACGGCTGCTGATTTGCGCGCGCTAACCCGCGACTTGCGCAGCGAGTTCGCTTATCGTCCCCTCATTGCGATCGACCAGGAACATGCTCGCGTCAATCGCCTGCGCAATATCATCGGAGAAGCGCCAACGATTTCCGATGTTAAGAAATCCGGCAACGTCGAGCAAGCTCAAGACTTCGGCCGCACGACAGGACGCTGGTTGCATCAATTCGGCATCGACATGGATTTGGCTCCCGTATTCGACCTCGAGTTGTTCGACGAGAACACGGACAACGCGCTGCGCGAGCGCTGCTGGGGCAAGACCGCCCGCGAAGTGACTCGCTGGGCGGGTGCGTTTCTGGAGGGACTTGAGCGGGAGGGCGTCACCGCATGTCCCAAGCATTTTCCGGGTCTTGGTGGCGCGGCGCTGGATTCGCATGAGAAACTCCCGACCATCCGCCGTTCGCATGAGCAATTGCTGGCGGAAGACATCGTGCCGTACGCGCAGATGATGCGGCGGCTCACGGCCATCATGGTGGGGCACGGATACTATCCCGCATTCGATGGCAGTAAGCCGCGGCCTGCTTCACTATCGCGGGCAATCATTACGGATTTGCTGCGAAATCAACTCGCTTTCACGGGGCTCGTCCTCACCGATGACATGGAGATGGGCGCGATTACGCAGATCGGTCCGTTTGCGGAAGCGGTCGTCGAGGCATTCAGTGCGGGCGCGGATGTGATCCTTGTTTGCCACACCGCGGATAAGGCGCTCGTCGCGCACGAGGCGCTGACCAAGGCGGTCGAGTCGGGCCGCATCGAGGCCGGTCGCCGCGCCGAATCGCAACGGCGCATCCAGCAATTCCGCGACGAATGGATCGCCCACAAGGTCTGAGAATCCATGGATTGGCACGACAGGCTCAATCGGCGGATCGTTCGGTGCGAACGTTGTCCGCGGTTGGTGACGTACCGGGAGCGAATCGGCCGTGAGAAGAAGCGCGAGTTTCGTGACTGGGAGTATTGGGCGAAACCGCTGCCGAGCTTTGGCAACCCGACCGCGCGGCTGCTGATCATTGGTCTTGCGCCCGCGGCGCATGGCGGAAATCGTACGGGCCGGTTCTTTACCGGCGACTCTTCGGGACGGTGGCTGTTCCGCGCGTTGCACCAGGCCGGCTTCGCCAACCAGCCGACATGGGAGCGGCGCGATGACGGCCTGAAACTCGTCGATTGTTACATCACCGCCGTCATCCACTGCGCGCCACCCAATAACAAACCGTTACCGCAAGACGTTGAACACTGCAGTGCTTACTTCGATGAGGAGTTGGCGAGACTGAAGCGCGTACGCGTGGTGATCGCCCTCGGAAAGATCGCGTTCGACAATTACTTGAAAGGGTTACGCCGTCGGGGCGTCGCCCTGCCGAAACCGGTGCCGCGGTTTGCGCACGACACGGTCCACAAATTCGGTGACGGATTGCCCGGGCTCATCGCTTCCTATCACCCGAGCCGGCAAAACACGAATACCGGCAAGTTGACGGAGTCGATGTTCGACGCCGTGTTCGCCCGGGCGCGCCGCCTGCTCGAAGCTGCCGACTAGCGTAGCGCCTTGACGGCTTTCCGCGCGTCGGAAACGTGGGCCACGATGACCGCTTCGGATTGCGCGCTGCCCGCCGTGGCGTACAGATAGTCGATGTTGACCCTGGCGCCACCGAGAGCGTCGGCAACACGTGCGAGCGCGCCCGGTTGGTCCTTTGCGGGAATGCAGAGCACTTTCGTTTCGCCGACATCGAGCCCCCTCCGACGCAGAACCGCGCGCGCCTTGGCGGCCTTGTCCGGCACGATGCGCACGATGTTGTATTCG
Organism: Verrucomicrobiia bacterium; assembly: GCA_041491705.1. Lineage (GTDB taxonomy): Bacteria > Verrucomicrobiota > Verrucomicrobiia > Palsa-1439 > Palsa-1439 > Palsa-1439. The sequence continues at coordinate 4,413 of JBGPVO010000023.1, read as the reverse complement.
AATCCGCCCGACGCATCGATCGCGAGCAGGTTCACCTTCGCCCTGGCAAGCGCGTTGGCGATTTCGCCGAGCGTGCCCGGGCGGTTGGGGAGAACGATGGAGAGTTCGGTTCGTGTTGTCATGCTGACCTCCTTGTATGGTTAGGCGGCGTGGGACAGCGCATCGGTAAACGAGCACGCAAACACCGCGTTCAAACCAAGCGTTTGGGCTTTCTGGATAAGTTCAGGGCTTTCGGCACCGGGGTTGACCCACAGTTCCTTACAGCCTTTTTTGGCAATCTCGTCGAGGACTTTAACGCCAACCGTCGGAGGCAGGTACAGGCTGATGCGGTCCAGTTCCACGGGAATTTCGAGAACGGACTTGTAGCACTTCAGCCCTTCGATGGTTTCTTCTTTCGGATTGACGGGATAAACGTCGTAGCCGGCGTGCCGATGCGCCTGAATAGCTTTGTTGCTGAATTTCGTCTTGTCGGCGGACGCCCCGATGATGGCCACTGTTGGTTTGCTCATGCTCGCCTCAACCTCCCAAATACGATTTCTTCACCTGCTCATTGCTTATCAGGTTTTGCGCGGTGTCTTTCAATACAATTTGTCCCGTTTCCAGAACGTACCCACGATGCGCGACATGCAGCGCCATGTTGGCGTTCTGCTCGACGAGCAGGATCGTCGTGCCCTGTTGGTTGATCTCGCGGATGATCTCGAAGATTTTCGTCACGATCATTGGCGCCAAGCCCAGCGACGGTTCGTCGAGCAACAGCAGCTTTGGCCGCGCCATCAAGGCTCGCGAGATCGCCAGCATTTGCTGTTCGCCGCCACTGAGCGTGCCGCCGAGCTGCGTCTGCCGTTCCTTCAAGATTGGAAATGACGCGAACACTCTCTCCAAATCGTCCGTGAACACTGCGCCGTCACCGTGCTGAAACGCTCCCATCTCCAGGTTCTCCCGCACCGTCAGCCGCGGGAAAATGCGACGTCCCTCCGGGACTTGTGAAATGCCGCGCCGCACAATCTCGTGCGCCGGCTGGTTCTGGATCGGCTCGCCCTGGAACATGATCCGCCCTTTGCGACAACGGTTGATGCCGCTGATCGTCATCAACGTGGTTGACTTGCCTGCGCCATTCGCCCCCAGCACCGCGACAATCTCCCCCTCGCCAACGGTCACGTTGATGCCCTTCAGCACGTCGATCGGGCCGTAACCGGCATGCACATCGTCAAGCTGGAGAAGCGTCTTCATAAGCCTTGCCGAGATATGCCTCGATGACGCGAGGGTTGTTGCGAACTTCCTTTGGGGTCCCTTCAGCGATTTTCTCCCCGTGATCGAGAACGGCGATGCGGTCGGAAATCCCCATCACCACGGTCATGTGGTGTTCGATGAGCAACACGGTGACCCCGCGGTCGCGAATGTCGTGAATCAATTTCATTAACTCTTGCGCCTCGGCGGGATTCATGCCGGCAGCCGGTTCGTCGAGCAGCACGAGTCGCGGCTGCATGGCGAGGGCACGACCGATTTCGAGGCGGCGTTGGTGGCCGTAGGAAAGATTCTCCGCAAGTTGATGGGCTTCTTCATCGAGGTTGACGAAGCGCAGTATCTCCATCGCGCGCTGTACGGATTCTTGCCGCTCGCGCCAATACAGCGGCAGGCGCAGCGCCGCGTGCCAGAAACGCGTGCGCAGTTGGCCGTCCATCCCGAGCAGCACGTTGTCGAGAACAGTCATTTGGTTGAACAGGCGAATATTCTGAAAGGTGCGCGCGATGCCGGCTCGTGCGGCCACTTCGGGCGCACGGCGTGTCCGTTCCCAAATGGCGTACGCACCAGCGAGTCCGACCAGCGCACCGATCAAAAAGGGGATGATGAGCCGTCGACCGGGCTCTTCGCCAAAATAATAGACCGCGGAGCTTGCAGCCTTCGACCACGAGAACGCCTGCTGGTAAATGTAATTCGAGGTGATGGCAGTCTCCCAGAGCGACTCGGCGTTGACGATCAAGACAAGGCTGAACGCTGCAGTGAGTCCGATGAGCGCCAGTGCAATGGCCGTCGTCCAGCGAAACGGACGGCGCGCTTCCTCGCCGCTGAAGCGGATGCGACCTCTGGTAGGTTCGTGAATCCCGGTGATGGCATTGAACAACGTGGTCTTGCCCGCGCCATTTGGTCCGATCACGGAGATAATTTGCTTTTCGGGAATGTCGAGCGAGACGGAGTTGACCGCGGTCAGTCCGCCAAAGCGCACGGTGAGGTCGGATATGGCGAGGATATTCATACGGAGGGCGGGGGAGCGTGCGGTTCCTGCGGATGAAGTTCGGCCTTTACCTGTTTCGACGGCAGCAAACCCTCGGGTCGAAACCGCATCATGAGGATGAGTGCGAGTCCATAGAGCATGTACTTCCAGCTGCCGGGACTGGTGAACACATTCGAGCTGCTGATCAGTTGATGGGCTTTCAGGAAGTTCGTCAGTGTCTCGAGGACGATGGAGTTAAACCCCGTGATCACCAGCGCACCGAGCAACACGCCGCCGATGTTGCCCATGCCGCCCACGATCACCATACACAACGCGATCACGGAAACCTGGAAATCATAATTGCCCGGCTCGCCGCTAGAGCCGAGATAGCTTGCCCACAACGCGCCCGCGAGGCTGCATTGCGCCGCGCCGAGAGCGAACGCCAGCAGCTTCATCTTCATCGGGTTGATCCCCATGCAGGAGGACGCGAGTTCGTCTTCGCGGATGGAAATCCACGCGCGACCGATCCGCGAGTGTTGGAGATTGCGATTCAACAACACGAGGATCGCGAGAAAACCGAGGAAGAGGTAGTACCATGGCTGGTATGTCTCGGGTCGAAATTGGTAGCCGAAAACCGATGGCGCGGGGAGGGGGTTGATACCTTGTGTGCCTTTGGTGATCGCATCCAGATTCTTCAGCACGTCTTCCACGATCTCGCCAAACCCAAGCGTCACAATCGCCAGATAGTCTCCGCGCAAACGAATCGTCGGCAAACCGAGGCAGAACCCGACGGTCAGCCCGACGAGCACCGTTACGACCGTCGCCGCCCAGAAGCCGAGTCGGAACGGATAAATGTCGCACGTCAAAATGGCGTAGCTGTACGCGCCCACGGCCATGAACGCCGCGACGCCGAGGTTTAGCAGTCCCGTGAAGCCGGTGAGGATATTCAGGCCAAGCCCCAGCATCGCCATGATAAAAATCGGGCGCAGGAGGTCACCGACACGATGGTTGCCCGGAAGCGCCAACTCGACAAGCGGAATCAACGCAGCAACAAGCAGGAACGACCAGTGGAAGAGGATTTTGCGCCGTGCCGCCATCAGACCTTCTCCTTGCCGCGAGCGCCGAGCAGGCCCGACGGCCGGAACACGAGCATGAGAATCAGGACCGCAAACACCAGCACGTTCGTCCAGCGCGTCTCGATGTACTGATCGCAAAACGCCCGCGCCAAACCGATGACCAAGCCCCCCAGCACCGCGCCCGGTAGGCTGCCGATGCCGCCGAGCACTGCCGCGGTAAACGCATCGATGCCCGCGCGGTAGCCCATTTGAAAATAGATCGTGTTGTTGTAGCTGGCGAAGACCACGCTGGCGACGCCCGCCAACCCGCCGCCAATCAGAAACGTCTGCCCGATGACTCGGTCCACGGGAATACCCATCAGTTGGGCTGCCAGGCGATCCTGCGCCACCGCGCGCATCGCCTTGCCCGCACGCGTGCGTTGCACGAACCATGTGAGTAGCGCCATCAGGGGCAGCGTCACTACGAACACCATCAGGTCTTTCCAAGTGAACTCGACGGCGCTCTGGCCGAGCAGATTGGTGTTGGATACAAGATCGGGAAACGCCTTCGGCGCCGCAGCGGCACGGCCCAACCCGAATACTTTCATCGGCACGCCGCCCCAGAGCAGGCCGATGTTCATGAACACGAATGAGACGCCGATCGCCGAGACCAGCGGCGCCAATTTCGTGGACTCGCGCAGGTGACGGTAGGCGAAGCGGTCGACGAGCCAGTTCAACCCGCCGCAAAAAATCGGCACCACGATCAGCATCAGCAACAGGCCAACCCACACCCCGGGCGCGCCGGCAGTCATGTGGTCGAACCCGAGAAGCCCGACCAACGTCAGGGCTGCGAAACAGCCGAGCATGAACAGATCGCCGTGGGCGAAGTTGATGAGTTCGATGATGCCATAGACCATCGTGTAGCCCAATGCAATGAGGGCGATGATCATCCCGTTGGACAAGCCGATGATCAGTTGTTGCAGGAAAATCTCACTGCCGGACATATCGGCGTGACTCTAGCGAGGCTGGGCGGGCGCCGCAATCGTAATTGTAGCCACACCCTTCAGGGCGAATTGCCTCAAAAAGAATGTTACCGTGGCGGAGAGGGTAATCAGCAGGAGTTGATTCGTTGCCTCAAAAGGGGTG
>JBGPVO010000022.1:0-10411 GCA_041491705.1 Verrucomicrobiia bacterium | reverse complement strand
TCTTCGGCTCGTCCTCGGCGATTAGAATCCGCATGCTGGTGACTTTGTCGCGCTTGAATCAACCAAGCTCATACAACAAACCGCATGCTGCTCCATTCCGCAAGAACATTTCCGCGCCCTGAGTCGGGGACAACATAACTCAAGGTCGGTCCGCTCGTGAAAAGCATCTCTTGCTTGCATCCTCAACCAACACAAGTGCTTCTGCTGATAGAAATTATGACGGGTTTGTAATGATAAAAAGCTTGCAATACAATGAGCGCTGCGTATTATCGGCATTTGGCAGGGAGTCATGAGCGGAGAGGCGAGTGAACATTTGGGATGAAAGGTAGGCGGGGCATGAATTCTTTCAAATCATACATCATCGCAATAATCGTCGTGCTGGCATTGACCGTCAGCAGCAAAGCCACAGTCTATATCAATGACGACTTCAACACGTTTGCGAACGGAGATCTGGTCGGACAGAACGGTTGGGCCCAGCTCGGCGCGAGTGTAACTCTGCCGCTCCAGGTAACCTCCGGCGTGGTCGTCGTCCCCGCCTCTCAAACGACCGACAACCAGGATGCGTACAAGAACGTCGGCTCAGGCATTCCGCAACCCGGCTCGGGGACCACGACCGTCTATGAAGCGTTCTCGCTGACAGTGGCAAACGCACCCATCGTCCCGGGCAGCTTCGCCAGTCCGTCTTATTTCATCGCCATAACCACGGCCATCAATGGGGGCGGGTTTGCCAACTTCCGCGTGTCGGCAGAGGACAACGGTGGTGGCACGTTTGTTCTGGGAGCCAGGGTGACCGGGCAGGGCACAGACCCGTTCACGTTCGGATCGTCCTTGACCTACGGGGTGACCTATCAGGTCGTCGTCGAAGCCGATATGTCCCAGGCCGGAGCCAGCTCCATGAGGCTGTTCATCAATCCGACCGATCTGTCATCGCCCTATCTGACTCACGCGATGGGAGTGGGGGCGAGCGACCCGACAGGGATCGGTTCGCTCAACATCTCGCAGTTTGCCAGCGCTACGGTGGGCAATGTGGGCTCGTCGATCGATCACGTGATTGTGGCCGACACGTTCGCCGAGGTGATTCCGGAGCCCTCAACAATTGCCTTGGTCGGAATCGGAATGGCGGGTTTGTTGGGTCTGCGCCGTCGCCGCAGCTAATTCGCGCGTTTTTCGGCCATAGCGCCATCCCTCGGTTGATTCTGGCAGCGCCCAGGACCGTCTGGTCATTTGGCATCTTCGCTTCGTTGATCACTGCCCTGACCGTGCCGCAGCCCAACGCGATGTCTGGATTACCGCCTTCATTTTTCGTTTGCCCCGTAATGCGAAACGCGCTACACATCGACGTTGGGGAAATTCTCAACAACAAGGAGGATGTAATGAAGCGGTCGTTCTTGATTTGCGCCCTGTTTCTGGGCGCTTGGGCCGTTCGGCCCGGCATTTCGCACGGGCAGACTTTATCACCAGCCGGTTCGTGGCAGGTCACCATTCTGGGTTCCGACAAAGGCACCGCCGTGATGACGTTTTCCAATGACTTCACGGTCAGCGGCTACGGAATCACCCGAAAGCAATTTGGATTGTTCACGCTCACGGGCAACTGGGCCTTCAACAACAAGGGCGACGTGGTCGTCGCCTACATCCAATCACTCAACAGTGTCGGCACAGCCTTCAATTTCACCGCTCACCTGTTGCGCTCCGGCAAGTTCCGCGCGAAAGGCACGGACACTGCGCACGCCAGGTTTCGCTTCAAGGGCGAGCAACCGGCAGACGTCCCTGACCTGAGCGGCGCGTGGACGTCTGTCGTCCACCGCCACGGAAAGACTCTCCACGAACTCTACACCGTCACCGCATCGACCAATTTCCCCGCCGTCTTCGACGTCACCGGGCAGGGACTGAGCGATACGGGCTCGTTCACGCTCGACGGGGCCATCATCGCCACCTCGCACAACAAGCTCAACGCGTCCATCGACCGAACCTCTGGCGTGGATACTCAGCGCAGTTCGTTATTCGGCACATTCAAACCAGCCCGATCGGAAATGCGGCTGGCGGGCGTCGATGACACCCACGCCCACCTGAGCGTGAAGGCGGCACAGACACCATGATGCTCCCATTGCATTGTTGAGTTTGCACGGGGGTTTCCGGGATTGACCCTCTCGGAAACTTTCACCTACAGTGGCGCGCAACCGCGCCATGAGAATCCTGGTCATTGGAAGCGGCGGGCGCGAGCACGCGCTCGTCTGGAAAATCGCCCAAAGCAAGCGGGTCCGGAAGCTTTTTTGCGCTCCCGGCAACGCCGGCATTGCCGACTTGGCGAAATGCACGCCCCTCATGGCAACGGATATCGACCAGCTTACCGCGTTCGCCTCCCGGCAGAAGATCGATCTCACCATCGTCGGGCCGGAAGTGCCATTGTGCGCCGGCATCGTTGACGCGTTCCACGCCAGGGGTCTGCGTGTCTTCGGCCCGAACAAACGCGCCGCTCAACTGGAAGGCAGCAAGGTTTTCACGAAGAGGTTTCTCCTCAAATACAACGTCCCGACCGCATCCGCCGCCATTTTCGACAACGCGGATGCCGCCCGCGCGCACCTGCGCAAGGTCGGCGCGCCGATTGTCGTGAAGGCCGACGGCCTCGCGGCCGGCAAGGGCGTGATCGTCGCACCGTCCGTCGAAGAAGCCGAACGGGCTGTTGCCGACATCATGGAGCAGAAGGTTCTCGGCGCAGCGGGCGGGCAGGTAATCATCGAGGAATGCCTGCGCGGCGAAGAACTGTCCGTTATGGCTCTTGTCGATGGCAAATCCTTCCGGGCGCTGGCGTCCGCCCAGGACCATAAGCGCGCGCTCGACGGCGATCGCGGCCCGAACACGGGTGGCATGGGCGCGTACTCGCCCACGCCGCTACTGACCGAAACGCTCGATCACCAGGTCACGGAAATCTTCCGACGGACGTTGGCAGGGTTGCACTCCGAAGGCATTGAGTACCGCGGCGTGCTGTACGCGGGCTTGATGATCACCGAGCGCGGCCCGCAGGTGCTCGAGTTCAACTGCCGCTTCGGTGATCCCGAAACCCAGGTCGTGCTGCCGCGAATGGATTCTGATTTGGTGGACGCGGTGGAGGCGACGATCGACGGCTCGCTCGACCGCCTCCCGCTGACATGGAAGAGCCAGGCCGCTGTCTGCGTGGTCATGGCGGCCGGCGGCTATCCCGGCCCATACGAACGTGGCCAGCCGATTGCAGGGTTGAAAGAAGCCGGCAGGTCGGATAAGATTTGCCTGTTTCATGCGGGCACACGGCGGAACAACAGTGGCCAGATCGTTACGGATGGCGGACGGGTCTTGGGCGTCACCGCGCTGGGCGAAACCATTGAACAGGCCTCGCGCCGGGCGTATGAAGCCGTCCAACAGATTCATTTTGACGGCGCCCATTTTCGCCGCGATATTGCCGCCCGTGCGATGCGAAAATGAAAACGGCGGCATGGACCGCCGGGAAAAGGGTCGGTTTTGCGAGGTACGATGAAAACAGTCGCCGTAAGAATTAGCGCAGCCATATTGGTTCTCGTTGCCGCCGGGGCGCCGTCCTGCCGCGCCGCCGACGCCGGGCCGTCGTTGCGGCAGACGGCAGAAGTCATCAGCGTCCTTAAGTCCAATTACGTCGACCGCGACAAGCTCGACGAGAAACTGCTTAACGACGCGACCGTCTCGGGCATCCTCGAGGCCCTGGGCCGCGGCGCGGTGATCGTCGCGCCGGAGACGCCATCGACGAACAACACGAAAACCGTTGCCCGCGAGACCAGGCCAACGGCTCCCCTTGCCCGCGCCGAGGTCATCGACCCCAACATCGGCTACATCCGCCTGGCCGACGTCACGGAGGGAACACCCGCCGCGCTCGATGCCGAGATGAAACAATTCGCCGACGCGAAGGTCATCGGGTTCGTGCTCGATCTTCGATATGCCGACGGCACGAACTTTGCCGCCGCCGCGGCGGTCGCGAGCCGGTTCCTGAGCGATGGCCAGGAGTTGTTCACGCTGAAGAGTTCGGAAAAGGGTGTGCAGGTCTTTCGGGCGGGCTCGGAAACCAAACCCGCCTCGTCCGAAGGGACCGATCTGGCTTCCGCGCCGTTGATGCTGCTGGTGAACGCGCAGACCCGCGGCAGCGCCGAAGCGTTGGCGGGCGCGTTGCGCGCGCAGGATCGCGGCATCGTCATTGGCTCGCAAACCGCGGGCTCGGCGGCAGGCTGGGAGGATGTAAAATTGGGCGATGGCCGCACCCTGCGGATCGCGACGGCGAAGATTTTGTTGCCGCAACCCAATGGGGCCGCGCCACCAATCGATCTTTTCCCCAACGGAATCACGCCGGACGTGGCCGTCAAGATTGAGGCGCAGACGGAACGCGATGTCGTGCTGGCCGTGCCGACCAATGAGACGTTGACGGTGAGCCTGCAGCCGCGCGTGAAGAAGAAAGGGGGCCTGACGGAGGCCCAGTTGGTCAAGGCGTTCCACGGGCAGGCCATCGATGGCGATGTGCCGTCGACCGATAAGGAGCACGAAGAGGAAGGCGAGATCCAAAACGTGCGCGATGTCGTGTTGCAACGGGCGGTGGACATCTTGAAGGGCATCCGCGTGTTGTTGTCTTGTCAATAATGCCCGCGGTCCGGGCGCAGATCCACTCGCCGCCGGCACATGGTAAGGATTCGATGAAGAAGATTCTCTTCGTTTGCACAGGCAATGTTTGTCGCAGCCCGATGGCCGAGGGCCTGCTCCGGCACATGCTGCGCGGTCGCGACGACGTTCAGGTCGCCTCCGCTGGCCTTGGCGCGCCGGACGGCGTGGGCGCGACCGACGCCGCCGCCGAGGTCGCCGCCGAACTCGGCGTCAACATCTCCTCGCACCTCAGCCAGTCGCTGAACAGTGACCTCGTGCAGCAGGCGGATTTTATCTTTGTGATGACCCGCCAGCACCAGGAGACGCTCCAGACGCTGTTTCCATCCGCCGCGGAGAAGACGTTCCTGGTGCGCGAGTTCGAGGAATCTCACGCGGGCGAAACCAAGGACATCGCCGATCCGATTGGCCAGTCCATCGACGTGTACCGCCGCACGCGCGACCAAATCCGCGACGCGTTGCCGAGCCTGATCGTGTTCATCGACCAGACAACGGCTGTGGCGCGCAGAGTGACCCGGGACGTCACCGCGCCCTCCGCGAACGAGGACGCCCGCCCGCTACGTATCGCCCTGGCCGGCGATCACGGCGGCGTCGAAATCAAGGCGGCGTTGAAGGACTGGCTTGCGGAACACGGCTATACTTTTGCGGATTTCGGCACCCACACCACCGAGTCTGTGGATTACCCCGAGTACGCGTTCATCGTCGCGCGCGAGTTGTTGGCGGGTAACTTTGATCGCGGCGTGTTGATCTGCAAGAGCGGCATCGGCATGAGCATCGCCGCCAACCGGTTCCCCGGCGTGCGCGCCGCGATGGTCAGCAACGAACACTGGGCGCGCCTCAGCCGCCAGCACAATGATGCCAACGTCCTCGTGCTGTCCGGGATCGACCTCAATGCCGAGCAGGCCCAACATGTCCTCGACGTCTGGCTGCACACGAACTTTGACGGCGGTCGCCACGCCCGCCGGGTCAACGAAATGGACCATCCACCCATGATGAACGTCGCCTCCACGCCCCCGAAGAAAACGTCCGCGCTCGCGGTGGCCGATCCCGAGATTTTCGACGCGATCCAGCGCGAGAAACAGCGCCAGCAGGAAAACATCGAGTTGATCGCCAGCGAGAATTTCGTCTCGCCCGCGATCCTCGAAGCCGCAGGCTCGGTGCTGACCAACAAGTACGCCGAAGGTTATCCGGGCCGGCGCTACTACGGCGGCTGCGAATATGTCGACATTGCCGAGCAACTTGCCATCGACCGCGCGAAACAGCTATTCGGCGCCGACCATGCGAACGTCCAGCCGCATTCCGGTTCGCAGGCCAACATGGCGGTGTACTTCGCCACGATTCAGCACGGCGATACGATTCTGACGATGGAACTGGCGCACGGCGGCCATCTCACGCATGGTTCGCCGCGCAATTTCTCCGGCCGCTTCTACAAGGTCGTCCATTACGGCGTGCGCCAGGACACCGAGGTCATCGATTACGATCAACTGGCGAAGCTCGCGCAGGATTGTCGCCCGAAGATGATCACCGCCGGCGCGAGCGCGTACCCGCGCGTCATCGATTTCAAACGGATGCGGGAGATCGCCGACAGCGTCGGCGCGTTACTGTTCGTCGACATGGCCCACATCGCGGGTTTGGTCGCGGCGGGCATTCATCCCAGCCCCGTGCCGCTCGCCGATTTCGTCACCACGACCACGCACAAGACACTGCGCGGCCCGCGCGCGGGCTTGATACTCTGCAAAGCGAAGTACGCCAAGGACATTGACAGTTGGGTGTTGCCCGGCATTCAAGGCGGCCCGCTGATGCACATCATCGCCGCCAAAGCTGTTTGCTTTCTCGAAGCCATGAGGCCGGAGTTCAAGGACTACCAGAAACAGATCGTGAAGAACGCCAAAGAGCTTGCCGCAGCGCTGGCGTCGCGGGGCTTCCGCATCGTCAGCGGCGGCACCGACAATCATCTCATGCTTGTCGATCTGCGTCCCAAGAAACTCACCGGCAAGATCGCACAGGAATCGCTCGACAAGGCGGGCATTACGACAAACAAGAACCTCATCCCGTACGACACCGAAAAGCCGCTCGTCACGAGTGGCATCCGCCTCGGCACACCAGCCGTCACCACCCGCGGCATGAAAGAAGCCGAGATGGACCAAATTGCCGCTCTCATCATCGAAGTGCTCGAAAAACCCAACGACGCAGCGGTGCAGGCCAGCGTGAAAGAAAAAGTCCGCACCCTGACCGCCAAGTTCCCGCTGCCGTACTGAGCGACGATCTTTTTTACGCTCGTTTTTTTGCTTGACAAAGCTTTCGGGAGCGCTAGCCTTTTTTCTGTTAAGCGGAGGCGTTGTATCTAACCAACCTCAGGAGGCTAGTCATGAAGGCGAGTCTGCGAGTTCTTTCCTATTCCGTCCTTGCTGTAGCTATTTCATTTTCATTTTGCCTGGCCGGCCCAGCCAAACAACCGGCCAAGTACCGCGACGACACAATCTTGGTAAAGCCGAAGAAGGGCGTCGCGCTCGCGCAATTGGAGCACGTGCATAAACAACTGGGCGTGAGAGTCCAGCACACGCTCAAAGGCATCGGCAATCTGCAAATTGTCAAGTTGCCCCCGGGACTCTCGGTCGAGAAAGCGATCGCGCATTACGAAAAATCCGGCAAGGTGGCATACGCCGAGCCCGACTATGAGGTTCACGCCGTTTCGGTCGACACGAACGAGAATTGCCAAGCGCTCAGCACCACGAGCGATCCGTATTTTCAGGACGGCACGCTTTGGGGCATGCACAATTATGGCCAGAACGGCGGCACGTGCGGCGCGGACATCGATGCGCCGGAAGCCTGGGAGACGCGCACGGATGCGGGCAACACGGTCGTGGCGGTGATTGATACTGGCATTCGTTACACGCACGAGGATTTGGCGGCCAACATGTGGACCAATCCCGGCGAGATTCCTGGCAACGGCATTGACGATGACAACAACGGCGTCGTAGACGACGTGTACGGCGCGCGCTTCATCAACGGCGTCGCCTCTGGCGATCCGTGGGACGATCATTTCCACGGCTCGCACGTGTCCGGCACCATTATGGGCTCCGGTGACAATGGCAAAGGCGTCATTGGCGTCGCTTGGTCCGGCAAGATCATGGCTGTGAAATTTTTGAGCGCCAGCGGCTCCGGATACATCTCCGACGCGGTGCTCGCGATAGATTACGCACGGCAAATGGGCGCGAAAGTGTTGAACAACTCCTGGGGCGGCGGTGGCTTTTCTCAAGCACTGCTCGACGCCATCCACGCAACGCGCGATGCCAATATGATTTTCGTCGCCGCCGCCGGCAACAACTCGAGCGATAACGATTCTTCGATCTTCTATCCCGCGAACTACGACTCGGACAACATCGTCACCGTTGCCGCCACCGACCGCAACGATCAATTGGCCGGCTTCTCGAACTGGGGCAAGAATTCGGTGGAACTCGGCGCGCCGGGCGTGGATGTGTGGTCGTGCAATAACACCAGCGATTCGGCGTACCGGTATGCGTCCGGCACTTCGATGGCGACGCCGCACACCGCAGGCGTCTGCGCGCTGCTGTGGGCGCAATATCCGACGGCCTCGTATTCCAGCATCATCACGCGATTGCTGCGCGGCGTGGATTATCTCGACAGCCTCGGCGGGAAGACGATCACCGGCGGCCGGCTGAACCTGCACCGTTCGATCGAAGACCCGGTCGCTGACTTTGATGTCGCGGTCACGAATAATCCGGCGCCGATGACGGTGACGTTCACCGATCGCTCGTTGGCGTGGACTTCGCCGATCGTTTCCCAGCAGTTCGATTTCGGCGATGGAACGATCACGAATGGCGCGGTCGTGAGCCATACCTACAGCACTGCCGGCCCGTACTTCGCGGTATTGCGCGTCGACAACGCCGATGGCAATTACAGCACCAAAGTTCGCCAGATCCCGCCGCACATTGCCAACGGGGTCATGCAGGTGGATCCGGTCGATGCTTACTGGGCCGAAGGCCCGTACGGCGGACCGTTCACTCCGTCCTCGAAGGAGTACCGGGTCTACAACTGGGGCGACGGCACGCTCGAGTACACCGTCACCCCGTCCGTGAATTGGGCGTACGTCGATCTACCCTCCGATTCGCTCCCGCCGGGCTGGTCCACGGCCGTGAATGTGTTTATCGGCAACGCTGCGCTCACCTTGCAGCCCGGCATCTACGGCGGCAGCGTGGATTTCGTCAACACCGGCAACGGTGCCGGCAACGCGCAACGCTGGTTGCAGTTGACCGTGAAAGCGCCGGGCGCGCTCGTGGTGACGCCGACGAACGCGTTTGAAGCAGCCGGCTATACTGGCGGGCCGTTCACGCCCTCGAACTTCACTTACGCGGTGCAAAACGTCAGCACCAACTTCACACTCGATTTCGCCGCCGTGCCCAACGCCGATTGGCAGACCGTCGAGCCGGAAGCCGGCACGCTCGGTCCCGGCCAGTCCACCAACGTTGTCGTCACAATCAACGCCAACGCGACCAATTTGGCGATCGGCGTTTACTCGGAAACCGTTGGATTCAACAACGAAACGACCGGCGAATATCTCGGCGACCGCGAGACGAAATTGACGGTCAATTCACTCCTCGTTGTAACGCCCGCCGGCAACTTCAATTCGTCCGGCCCGGTCGGCGGCCCGTTCGCGCCCAACAGCATCACTTACACGCTGCAGTGGCTCGGCACGACGCCGGTCAACTGGACGGCCTACGGGGTCGATGACTGGTTCACAGTTTCTCCCGAGTTCGGCACACTGAATTCAAACGAGACCGTCGAGGTCACTGTTTCCTACAACAGCAGCGCGGACAGCTTGCCGGAAGGCGTGTGGGAGTCCGGCGTGAGCTTCACCGCCGATCAATTCGACACATACGTGAATCGCTTCACGCAATTGATTGTTGGCCAAGGTCAGTTGTTTGTATCGCCATACGGAGGATTTAGTGTGACCGGCCCGCAAAGCGGCCCGTTCAGCCCGGCCGCCAAGACGTACCGGCTCACGTGGGTCGGCGTCACCAACCTGCAATGGAGCACGGATTTTAGCGCGAACTGGATCACCGCTTCGCCAGCCAGCGGCACGTTGACCAATGGGCAGTACGTCGATGTCACCATTTCGGTCAATCCACAATCGCTGACGCCAGGCAACTATGAGGCGTTTTTCGAATTCATTAACGCCGAGACCGAGCGCACCTACGAAGTCTTCGCGGTGAATCTCACCGTTACTCCGGCCGGGACGCTGACGGTCGAGCCGTCTGGTTCGGCGACAATTACCGGACCCGAGGGCGGTCCGTTCCCCGCTTTCTGGTACACATTGCGCAACAACACTAGCTATCCGCTCAACTGGACCGCGTCCGGCGACCAGCCGTGGATGTCGCTGCAGAATACGAACAACACACTCCCCGCCGGCGGCATCGCGTACATGACCGTCGGATGCAACGCGCAGGCGAATTCGTTCGCAACCGGCAGCTACACGGGCCTCGTGACGTTCGTCAATACTTCGAATGGGAGCGGCAACACGACGCGACCGGCGATTCTCACCGTCACGCCGACCAGCTATCTGTCGCTCACGCCAGCAACAGACTTGGTGTCGACCGGCTCGCAAGGCGGCCCGTTCACGCCGATTGCGCAAGTTTATTCGCTCTCGAACACCGGCGGTCAGTACATGGGGTGGAGTATCGGCCGGCAACAAACTTGGGCCGCGCCATCTGTTTACTCCGGCATCCTCGCGCCCGGCGCC
>JBGPVO010000021.1:0-10927 GCA_041491705.1 Verrucomicrobiia bacterium | reverse complement strand
GACATCGCCGATGAACAGGCCGCCGCCCTGAAATTTCCCCGGCTGATCAGACGCGGCTTCGAGCGATTTCTGGCAGTACTCGGCGAACGTGTCGAACGGCACGCGCGGCTGAAACGCCTCCAGTTCAGCCAGGGCTTCGATGCATTGGATCACCGCATCGCTCCTGCCGCCCAGCGCTCGAAACGCGGCGACAATTGTCGCGGCGTATTCGCCCCATTTCGCCTCGTTCGGTAGCGCGCCAAGTAGCGCGATGAGTTTCTTTACAAACGCCAGTGACTGCCCGGCGGTCCGCTGCAGCCATTCGCGGCGGCGGGTGTCATCCGGCTCGCGCCGATCGCCTGCGGGTCCGGAAGAGACGGCTTCGAGGCGTTCGATCCACTGTTGCTGCCCGCCGATGATGCCGAGTTGCACTGAGAGCGCATCCCAATGCGAGCAGGGCCCAAGGTGGCAGGCCAGCTCCATCACGGAAGCACGGCTGAAATCGGAGCGAAACGTTTCCAGCAGCAATGACAACAGCCGCGCGTCCGGTTGTTCGGCAAGCGGACGACCGTTGCGAAAATACGCTTTGACACCAGAACCGCCGACCGTGTCGCGCAGCACCCTGTCGTACTGCTCCCGGCTGCGACAAAGAACTGCCACGTCGTTGAACGTCCGGCCCTCCGATTTCACGAACGCGAGCGCTTCCCGCAACGCCTCCTGCACTTCGCTGGTCTCGCCCGGGCACGACAGGATCGTTGCCGGCCGGTGATCGGACACGGCGGGGGAAGCGACAGGCTTGTAGCCCTGCGACTTGAACCAATCCAGAAGCGGCTCGGCAAAGGTGTTGTGGTCCGTCCATGGGAAAAAGACGGCCAACGGGGCCAGCTTCGTCACAAACTGCCGTTGCACGGCGGTGAGATCGTAGAAGCCGTACAGAAGCGACTCGGATTTCAAATCGGAGATCTCAGATTTTACAAACAAATCGGACTCAGTGACGAAACCATGATCTGCAAGCCAGCGGCGGTAGGCCGTGTAAGCCGTCGAAAGTTCGGACAATTTTCTCGATTTGCCCGCGGCCTTGCGGAACACTTCGGGGGTGATGCCCGCCTGTTCGAGGTCCTTGAACGTCTCCAGCAGCGCTCCGCGGAAGCCACGGGTGTCGCGCACGGGCGCGAAATAGCCGGTGGCGAAGATTTCAGCCTGTGCGATGTGATCGCACAGAAGTTCGAGACCGAGTCGCGGGGCGAGGCGGGCCGGCGGCACGAGATCGTTGAGCGTGCAGAAACGCACGTTGACGTGGCCGTTGGGCAGCGCGCGGGCAAGCGTACGACGGAGATGCAGGCCGAGCAGGCGCGTGGGGACGGCCACGGTGAGAGGCGCCAGCAGGCCGCGGGATTTCTTGAACGCGGAAACTTCGGCCGCCAGAGCTGCCTCCAATGCCGGCTGAAACCGGCCGAGATGGATTTTGCGTGGCGTTGGAGCGGAAAAATTGCTAGTCGTACCCACAGCGAATGAAGATTTTAACGAAGTATATCACACGACAGGCGGTCATCACGCTGTTTTTCACGATCGGCGCCTTCACCTTCGTGCTGCTGCTGGCGCGCATTCTGAAGCAGCTCAGCGACATGCTGGTGAACCAAAAGGTCGGGCTGGAGGTGGTCGGGTATTTCCTGCTGTTGATGACGCCCAACATCCTGAGTTTCTCCCTGCCGATGGCGATGCTGGCCACGGCGTTGCTGATTTTCGGCCGCATGAGCGCGGACAACGAGATCACCGCCATGCGGGCCAGCGGGATGAGTCTCGGACAGGTGGTGGCGCCGGTCATCCTCCTGGCCGCCCTGACGAGCGTGTGCTGCCTGTACATCAACGCGAATCTCGCGCCGTGGTGCAAGTTCGAGTTCAAGACGATGTTCGTGCGGCTCGGCTCGCAGCGGCCGATGGCGTTGATCGAGGAAGGAACGTACATCAAGGATTTTCCCGGCTACGTGATCTACGTCAGCAGGAAAAAAGGAACCATCATCGAGGACGTGCAGATTTACACTCTCGACGACAGCAACAACGTCGTCTCCAGCCTGCGGGCGCAAAAGGGAATCGTCTCCGCGAAGCCGGAGGAGCGCAAGCTGGTGCTCGACTTGTACAACGTGCGCGGCGATTTGCGGGACGCACGGGAGCCGACCAACATCCACAAGATCCGCCCTGACACCACGGCGCAGCACTATCCGATCGAGATGGATTTGAGCCGCGCGTTGCGGCAGGCCCGGTCGGCACGCCAGCTTGGGGACCTCGTTTTTTCCGAGCTGGTTGATCAAATCCGCGATTTGCGGGCCCACGGCATTTACCCCGCCGCCGCGCTGATGGAGGCCCACCAACGGGTGGCGAGCGCGGTTGCCTGCTTTGCGTTCACGCTCATCGGCATCCCCCTTGGGATCAAGACCAGCCGGCGCGAGACGTCCATTGGCATTGCCCTCAGCCTCGGGCTCGCGCTGGTCTTCTACTTCGTCACGATACTGGCCAACATACTGAAAAGTCGCCCCGCTCTCTACCCGGAGGCGATTCTCTGGTCGCCGAACCTTTTTTTCGAGATCCTCGGCCTGTACCTGCTCTGGCGCGTCACGCGAGCGTAACCCACATATTGCATAAGATGCTTGCTGCGATCGCAGTTTGCGACGTGTGGGAGCGGCATTTTGCTTCGCATGTCTCGCGGACTTGGCTTTGCCGCAGAAAATCCCCTGCCGGTCGCGACAGGAATGTCGCTCCCACGAAAACTGATGCAATATGCGGGCTAACCGGCACCCAACTGCTTGCCCATCACTTCGCAGATGGGACGGATTTCCGCCATCAACTGGCCGAACTGCTTCGGTTTGAGTTGTTGGCCGCCGTCACTCAGCGCGGTGGCCGGATCGGGATGCACTTCCACCAACAACCCGTCAGCGCCCACGGCGACCGCGGCGCGGGACAGCGGGATGACCATGTCGAACCGGCCCGCGGCGTGGCTCGGATCGACGAACACGGGGAGATGTGTTTCTTTCTTCGCGACGGCGACGGCGCTGAGGTCGAGCGTGTTGCGGCAGGCATGTTCGAACGTGCGGATGCCGCGCTCGCACAGGATGACCTGGCTGTTACCGTGCACGCAGATGTACTCGGCAGCCAGCAACCATTCGTCGATCAAGCCCGCGACCCCGCGCTTGAGCAGGATGGGTTTGCCCGATGCGGCGGCAGCGGCGAGCAGCGGAATGTTTTGCGCGTTGCGCGCGCCGATCTGCAGGACGTCAGCGCACGCGGCCACCATCTCGACGTCCTGAGGGGACATGACCTCCGTGACGATCGGCAATCCCGTGGCGGCGCGGGCCTGCTGCAACAACTCAAGACCCTCGCGGCCCAAACCCTGGAAGTCGTATGGCGACGTGCGCGGCTTGAAAGCGCCGCCCCGAAAGAGTGTCGCGCCGTAGGACTTCACCACTTTCGCGGTTTCCAACGTCTGCGCCTGGTTCTCAACCGAACACGGGCCCGCGATGACGTGGAACGTGTCGCCGCCGATTTTGCGTCCTGCCACGTCAAGCACGGTGTCATGCGCCCGGTACTCGCGACTGACGAGTTTGTATTTCTTCTGGATGGGGGTGACGCTCTCGACCTGCGGCAACACGATGAGCGACTCGAGGGTATGATGGTTCCGCTCGTCACCGATGCAGGCCACCACGGTGCGTTCCACGCCACGAATCAGGCGGGGTTCATAGTTGAACTTCTTCACCGCGTCGGCGACCTGCTGGATGTCCTGTTCGCTGGTTCCCGGTTTTAGCACAATGATCATTTCTTTGCTCCTTTGCCCGTGCGCGGTTCGGTTTCTGGCAATAAAAAAACCGTCCCGCATCTGCGGGACGGTTTGGTGTCAACGTTTCAGGCATCAACACTCAGCCCGCAGACAGGGCCGGCTAAAATAAAACCAATACCACGCCTGAACTGCGGTGACGAGTTGATGACCTGACTTCATACTCGTAAAAGATTATCAGATTCGAGCGCGAATGTCAATGCTGCTGTGGCACGGCTGCCGATTGCCGACCGCATCGCCGGTGGCCGAGTAGGTGAACGGGCGGGCACTACCTACAAAAACCGTTCAGTCTCCAAGACCCCGCTCAGAAAGTTCGGGATGCAATCACCACCCCGTACTTGCTTGCTCGGCGTCATAATCACCCGCCTGATCTGGTTGTCCTGTTGACCTCTCCTGCTTCATCAGGGTCGTGATTTGACAAGCTTGCAAAACGCCGGACATTCTCCTGGCAGTGTAGGGATGGACATGCTCTCTCTCTTCGACATCCACAGTCGAAGTTCCTCCTTGGGGGTATGACCGGAAGCTACACTGCCATTATTGAAGTCGATTGAGTGCCGGGGTGATGGTTTTTGGGGGGGCGGGTTTCAGTTGGGATCAGGCGGCAGAGTTGGCGGGGATCGGGCGGCGGGAAGGCTCGACTTGCCATTGGCGAAATGCTATTTCTAGGAGCATCATGGGTAACATTGTCAGCAATCAGAGGCTCCTTCCAGATCTGGAAAGATGTCGGACTAGGCATCTGGGGCACTGTCTCGATTTCTCGGACTGCCTGGTGAAAAACACCTACAGTTGCGAGTATGCGGTACGTTTTGGTGGTGGTGTCTTTTGTCGCCATCCTGATCGGCGGAGCTTCGAGAAGTCAAATCCGTCTTGATGCCTCACCCGTAGTCTTTGCCCGAAGTCCCGCCGTCGTTAACAACATGGGGGAGTTTCCTATTCAAAATTCGGATGTCTGCCGCCTTGTCCTCACGGCATGATGAGCTAATTTACTGTGGGTTGCAGAGGGCGTGGGCTGTCATGACGGCAGTTTTCGCAGCCTAAAAGAAAAGCTGCATAAACCTTCCAAAGCTCATACACGGGTTTTTGGAAAATGTGAGAGAATTGCCGTATGAGAAAGGGATACCGGGTAACGAAGGGGTTGGAAGGTTTGCGACCGGGGATACGATGTGGTCGCGTCTCGACTTCGTCTCGGCTTTTGCTTTCGCTGTATTCTTCGTGGCCATGAAGAAGACCATGTCACTCCAGCAGATCGAGGCTAATCAGAGGAACGCGGCCAGTGTTCGGAGTGAGTTTTTGCGAAACGAACCCAAATGATGCGGACACGAGAATCAACGCAACCGATTAGGCCGGAATGGATTATCAGCCTTGGTCGGCAAGTTGTTCGCTGCCGGCAATCGCCCCGAAAGCCGCGCGAAATGCGGTAAACCACGTGGTACGTGGTGAACTTCGGGGTGCAGCTACAAGGAAGAACAAATTGGAATCGTCAACCCCGTTTTGGATCCGTGCGCGGCAGGCCGAAGTAGCCCTTCCACACGACGTCCAAGCCTTGCTCGGTCAACTTGACGGGCTGTCGGTGCAGTCGGCAGCGGTCGATGACGCGGTCGATCAGGTCGCGCGGGTCGCAGGCCTTCGGAACCCGGCCTTCAGTCTGGTATTTGCGCAACAATTGCATGACGAGGTTTTGGTCGGCAAACAGTCCGCGGGAGCGGGCATAGCGCAGGAAGATTTCGGTATAGGTTTCGGGGCTGGGCGCTTCGGCGTGCAAACGGTAGCCCATGCGACGCATAAAGGCTTCGTCTTCCAGATCGGCTTCGGTGAGGTTGGTGGCAAACACCACGATTTGCTCGAACGGCATCTGAATCTTCTTGCCCGTGCTCAATGTCAGGTAGTCGATGCGATACTCCAGCGGCACGATCCAGCGGTTCAGCAACTCCGTGGCGGAACAGCGCTGGCGGCCAAGATCGTCGACCACCAACACGCCACCGTTGGATTTGACGTGCAGCGGCGCTTCGTAGAAGCGTTGCGTGTCGGTGAACGTGAGATCGAGACTCTGCAACGTCAATTCGCCGCCGGCGACGACAAGAGGTGGGCGCACCCGCGCCCAGCGGCGGTCGTAATTGTCGTTGGAGTGCTGGACGGGCAGGTGGTTGTGCGTGTCGAAAATCCGGATCACTTGCCCGTCCACCTCGATGGCGTAGGGGATCCAGATTTCGCCGGGGAGCGCGTCGACGAGCGCCCGTGCCGTCGCGGTCTTGCCGTTACCGGAGGGTCCGGTCAGGAACAAGCTGCGGCCCGAACCGACGACCAACCCGAGGATCTCCTTGGCGTAGTCGGAAAGGATCAGGTTCGACATCGCCTGGTCGAGGGCCTGGCGCGACGAGGGCGGGCGATTACGAACCTGCTGGGTGATCATCTCGGTGTAGGACTTCAGCGAGACGGGGGCCGGACCGGCGTAACTGCAGAAGCTTGTGAGACGCTGCAATTCCCTCCAGCCATTGTCGAGCATCGCATACCGATGATTGTGCAAGCCGACGATGCCTTTGATTTCGATGAATTTCTCATGGCACAGCCGCTGGAGGAGCGCCTCGGTAATCAACAGGCCCAGGTGCAGGCGGGTCGCGATGGTGGCGGTGCTGCATTCGGCATCGAGCGGCACGGTCTTCAACGCCAGATCGGTAAGGAAGCCGGGGTTGACATCCAGGTCTTCCAACTTTTCAGGAAATGGTGGAACGAACCAGTCGGCGGGATTGGTGAAAACCGGCGTGACCGAATCCGTCGAGATCGCTGGTACGACGGCATTTGCCAGCTCGGTATCAACCGCCAGTTCTTGGGCGGGCTGAGGGTCAACGGTGCTCATAAACGTAATGATCGCTCTACATGTGAAAAGCACGAATCAGGCCAGGCGCTATCGGCCTACGGGCGATGTGCTCGCGCAACCCCAGATTCAAGACTTGCAACGACTCGGCCCCATTTCTAGACTGCGGTCATGAAACACAAGGACCTTCTCAGATTTGCCACACTTTCAGCCATTTGCGTGATGGCGGCAGTATCCGCGCCATGCGAGGAACAAACCGTTGCCCAGCAGTTATCCATCCTCGATGAGCGCTTGAGCAAGCTGCGCGCGGACGTGGATGCCTTACAGTTCAACCAGCAGCAAATCCAGCAGGACATCAAGCAAATCCAGGCGCAATTCGAAGAAGTCCGCCATGCTGGCCCCAACGCTTCCGCCAACGATCTTCAGGCATTGGAAGCGCGCGTTCGGGCGCTCGACGCTGCCCGTGAAACGGACAGGAAGGTCATTCTCGATCAGCTCGCGAAGGAACTCGCCACCATGAGCGGTTCGC
The DNA here is from genome assembly GCA_041491705.1 of Verrucomicrobiia bacterium. Taxonomy (GTDB): domain Bacteria; phylum Verrucomicrobiota; class Verrucomicrobiia; order Palsa-1439; family Palsa-1439; genus Palsa-1439. The sequence continues at coordinate 3,781 of JBGPVO010000021.1, read as the reverse complement.
ACGGTGGCGGCACTGTAGCCCCGGCGTCCGGCTCATCGAACTCCAATGAACACGTGGTCCAAAAAGGCGAAACGCTCACGTCGATTGCAAAGAGCAGCGGCGTCACCGTCGCTGATTTGCGAAAGGCCAACAACCTGACCAGCGACTCGCTGAAAGTCGGCCAGAAGCTCGTCATTCCCAAGTGACCAACCGGACAACCCGGCCCGCTGAGTAGGATGAGACGTGACGTTCAGGACGCTGCTGCCGCCGGTGCTCGTCGTTGCTCCCAAGATCGTCCGCGGCGGGGTTCATTGGTCGCCGCCAGCTTCTCCGCGTCCACCTTGAGCCAGACGCTGTCCTCGCCGAGGATCGCCTCGATATCGCGCACGAACTGCTGCGTCGGTGACACGGAGAAATGCTCATGCGCTTCCAGAAAAACCAGCTTGCCGTCCGGGTAGATAAAACAGAACAAGACGGGCACGTTTCCCTTGTGCGTCCCCAGCGCTTCCTGAACGCGCGCGAGGGTTGAATTTTCCGTTGTCCCCGCCGGAAGCCGAATGTGCACCGCTTTGGTGAATCTCGTGGGCACGTCGTCCAGCGCAATAATCTGGTCAGCAACAATCTTCGGCTTGTCCTCGCGCAGGTTGACCATGCCGCAGACGAAGATGGCGGCGTCGGCCTTCAAGCTCGCCACGTATTTCGCGTACGACTCGGGAAAGACCAGGACTTCCACTGAACCATCGAGATCTTCCAGCGTCATGATCGCCATCGGCCTGCCCTGCTTCGTCGTTTTCGGGGTCAACTTGCTGATGATCCCGCCGATCCGCGTCACCTGCCCATCCTGAAGTTGCTGCAGCTTACCGGACGACGCCAGTTCGTAGCGTTGCAAGACCTCGGCATACTGGCTCAGCGGATGCCCCGTGACGTAGAATCCGAGCAGCTCCTTCTCGAACGCGAGCATCTCGCTCTGGGACCAGTCCACGGCGGGACGCTGGCCCGTGGCCTTCTGCCGGGCGTTCACCGGCTCGACGTCGAACAGGGCCGCCTGCCCGCGCTCGCGATCGCGCTGGACGCTGGCCGCGCGGTTCATCTGATACTCAATTGCGGCAAAGACCTGGGCCCGCGGCTCTCCCAGGGAGTCAAACGCGCCGCACTTCACCAGGCACTCCAGCACCTTGCGATTCACGATACGCAGATCAACGCGCGTACAGAAATCCTCGAACGACTCGAATCGTCCGCTGGCTTCACGCACCTGAATGACGGTTTGCACGGCGACTTCACCGACGTTCTTGATCGCCGCCAGACCAAAGCGAATCCTGCCATCGCGCACCGTGAAGCGCACGCCGCTCTCGTTCACGTCGGGCGCCAGCACCTCGATGCTCATGCGTTTGCATTCGTTGATGAACACTTGAATTTTGTCGGTATTGGCGAGTTCGTTGGACAGCAGCGCGGCCATGAATTCAACCGGGTGGTTCGCTTTCAGCCATGCCGTCTGATAGGCGACGATGGCGTAGGCGGCACTGTGCGACTTGTTGAAGCCGTACCCCGCAAACTTGGCCAGCATATCGAAAATCTGGTTGGCCTTGCCGCGAGGGATCTTATTCTTCTCGTGGCAGCCCTTGATGAAAATCTCGCGCTGTTTCTCCATCTCCTCGGGCTTCTTCTTGCCCATGGCGCGGCGCAACACGTCAGCGCCACCCAGCGAATAGCCGGCCAGCGCGTTCGCCGCCTGCATCACCTGCTCCTGGTACACGAATACGCCGAACGTTTCCCTGAGGATCGGTTCCAACAGCGGGTGGTCGTACACGACCTTGATCTTGCCGTGTTTGCGGTTGACGTAGTCGTCGAGCATGTTCATCGGCCCGGGACGGAACAACGCGATCAGCGCGATAATCACGTCGATGGAGTCCACCCCGATGCGGCGGCACAAATCGCGCATCCCCTGCGATTCAAGCTGGAACACACCGATCGTGTTGGCCTTCGCCAGCAGGTCGAACGTTTTTTTGTCATCCAGCGCGATTTTGTCAATGCCGACCCGCCGCCCGGTGGTCTGCTCGATGAGGTCGAGCGCATCCTTGATGACCGTCAGCGTCTTCAGCCCGAGAAAATCCATCTTCAACAAGCCGAGGTCGCCCAGCGGATTCATCGAGTACTGGGTGACAATTTCGTTCGAGTTCGTGCCCGTGGTCAGCGGAACGATGTTCGTAAGCGGCTCGGCGCCGATCACCACACCGGCCGCGTGGGTCGACGCGTTTCGGGATAGACCTTCGAGCGTGAATCCGTAGTCGATCACGCGTTTGACCGTCGGTTCGTTTTGGTACGCGCCCTTCAACTCGGGGTTGATCTCCAGGGCCTTCTGTAGCGTCATCCCGATGTCCGGCGGAATCATCTTCGCGATGCGGTCGCAGTCCCCGTAGGAAAGCCCCATCACGCGCCCCACGTCACGCACCACCATCTTCGCGCCCAGCGTGCCGAATGTGATGATCTGTGCGACATGGTCGTCGCCGTACTTCTGGCGCACGTAATCAATGACTTCCGGGCGCCGGTTGTAGCAAAAATCCATGTCGATATCCGGCGGCGAAATGCGCTCGGGGTTCAGGAAACGCTCGAACAGCAGATTGTAACGCAGCGGATCGATATCGGTGATCTTCAGCAGATACGCCACGACGCTCCCGGCAGCGCTGCCGCGGCCCGGCCCGACCGGGATGGCGTGGCTCTTCGCGAAATGCACAAAATCCCAGACGATCAGGAAGTAACTGACGAAACCCGTCTTCTCCATGATCTTCAATTCGAACTCAACGCGGTCAACAATCTGTTTCTCCTGCTCGTTCTTCGGCTTCTTCCACTCGATGCCGTACCGGTCGCGCAGACCCTCTTCGCACAGGTGCCGCAAGTACTGCTCTCGGGTAAACCCGTCCGGTGCCTGATAAACGGGAAACCGCAGCTTGCCAAATTCCAGCAGGAGATTGCACTTTTCCGCTACCGCCAGCGTGTTCGTCAACGCTTCGGGCACTTCGGCAAACAGCTCGCGCATCTCTTCGGGCGTCCGCAGGTAGAATTGCTCGGATACGTACCGCATCCGTTTCTCATCCGAGAGCAGCGACTGCGTTTGCAGGCAGATCATGCAATCGTGCGCCTCCCAATGCTCGCGCTCCACGTAATGCACGTCGTTGGTGGCCACCATCGGGAGATTGAACTCCTTCGCCCACTGTATGAGCGTGCGATTGACCGTGCGCTGCTCCTCGATGCCATGGTTCTGCAACTCCACGTAGAAATCGCCCGGCTCGAAGAAGAGCCGGTACTCGTCGAGCGCGGCCTTGGCCTGATCGATCTGGCCCTCCTTGATCTTGTTCGGGACTTCGCCCTTGAGGCATGAGGTAAGTCCGATCAGCCCTTTCGAGTGTCGCGCGAGGATCTCTTTATCGATGCGCGGCTTGTAGTAGAAGCCTTCGAGGTGCGCGGACGAGACGAGCTGAACGAGGTTCTTGTACCCCACTTCGTCCTTCGCCAGCAGAACCAGATGATAGGCCGCGTCCCGGGCGTTCGTGGATTTCTTGTCGAGGCGCGACCCCGGCGCGATGTACGTCTCACAACCGATGATCGGTTTCAGCCCCTTCTCCTGGGCTTCGCGGTAAAACTCGATCGCCCCGAACATGTTGCCATGGTCGGTCATCGCCACCGCCGGCATCTTGCTGGCGCGCGCCTTCTCGACCACGTCGGAAACGCGGCACGCCCCGTCGAGCAGGCTGTACTCCGTGTGCAAATGCAGATGAACGAAATCCGAGTGCTTCATCTAAACTTT